>DATKFK010000808.1:0-11045 GCA_035544375.1 Thermoanaerobaculia bacterium | reverse complement strand
CCTCCCAGGAGGTCATCGCGACTTTGTACTCTCAATAGGCATCTGCAAGGGCGAATGCTCGATCGTGATCCGGACGATCCCAACATGGCGATCGACGACTTGCTTCTCGACCAGCTTGCCGTCGCTTGCTGGCATGTTGGCAAGGCTGGTCGAGCCGCCGTCGGCCCATGGCGTGGCGTGATGGACGTCGCACAACCTCCTGCCGCAGCCGTGGAAGCGGCAGCCGCCGTCGCGATGTTCGAGGGCGCGGCGCAGGCCGGGCGAGATGGCGCGGGTGCGACGGCCGACGTCGAGCACTCGGCCGTCCCCGGCGTGCCGCATCACCACCCGTGCCGAGTCGCACGCCAGCCGCCGGGACGTTTCCGCGGAAACGTGGGTGCCGTCCGCGAGCCAGGAAGAACCGCTCTCGCCGTCGGCCGTCAGCACCTCGGCATCCACGTGAACCACCACCTGGCAGCGATCGCCACGAGTGCCGGGGTCGAGGCCCGATGCGAGGGCGCTCTCGGCCACCAGGCCCAAGGCGTCGGCGCGGCGGTGCTCCGCCGAGGTCTCCTCTGCCACCACCTAAGGCTCCTGCGCGGCGCTTGGCTGCGGGTCAACGCGTAACCCGTAGAGCGCCTCGGCACCGGCATCCAGGGCGCGCAGCAGCGCCGCGCCGGCCTCGGGCGCGAGGCGCCCCGCGGCCGCAGCGGGGCCGATCGCGGTTGCCGAGACTGTCCGGGAAACTCGTCGCGAGAACGGGCCCGGGAGCCCCTCCCGCGGGCCAATCGATGCCCTTCGAGCGCGGATTCGAGGATGGTCGTCGAGGGGTCCGAAAAACCTTGTCAAGAGGGGACAGCGAAATCGGCGTCGGCGCCAAAGCCGATCGCGCTCGATTGGGGGACAGACCACCCGCAGGCCGGACGAGCACTGTTCCGCCGCGGCGGTGGCCGGTCTTCCCTGCCCGGCGATCCCGAGCCCCCGCGGACCCTCGGCGATTCAAGAAAGCGCACGCGGCCGATAGGCGACCGCTGCGCGACTCCGGATTAGCTTGGTCATGTTAGCCTCCGCAGACAGGGAGGGACTTTCGCGGATGAACCGCGCACCGGATTGGCTGGCCCAGTCAGAACGGGATCTGGAGCAGGCCCAGGCGTCGCGCGCCGAGGGGCGCCACGAATGGGCCTGCTTCGCGGCACAGCAGTCGGCAGAGAAGGCGGTCAAGGCCCTTCATCTCCACTTTGGACAGGAAGCCTGGGGGCAGGTCGTGGCGCGGTTGCTCTCCGAGCTGCCGTGCTCCGGCGAGGCAGGGCTGATCGAGAAGGCCAAGGTGCTGGACAACTTCTATGTGGGTACCCGCTACCCAAACGGACATCCCGAGGGGCCGCCCTTCGAGCACTACGGGGAGATCCAGGGCGGCGAGGCGCTGCGTTATGCCGGTGAGATCCTTGCATTCGTCCGTGTTCAAATGGCCTGACCGCCGCGCGGTCGAGGAGGCTGCCGCGGCATGGGCGGCCCGCGAGCGGCTGCGCCATCCGGGCCTGATCAGGCTCGGCTGCTTCGGCTCGTACGTCCGCGGCAACGCCGGGGTCGGCAGCGACCTGGATCTGATCGCCGTGGTCGAGTCGTCGGCAGAGCCGTTCGAGCGTCGCGCCCTCGCATGGGATCTGAGCTCGCTGCCGGTGCCGGCGGAGATTCTGATTTACACGCGCGACGAATGGCAGCGCATGGATCGAGAGGGCGGCCGCTTCGCTCGCATGCTCAGGCGCGAGGCCCGCTGGCTCGTCGAGCCCGAGCCGGACCCGACCGCCGAGAGTTAGCGCCGGGACAGCTGAAAGGAGCGGTGGCATGACACGGTTTGCGGCGGGTGTGGATGGCGTGACCTTCGACTCCTCGGGAGCTCGCCTCCTCGGCGTCTTCTACCGGGGCGCCGGCGAGGCGCCCCGCCCCACGGCGGTCCTGCTCCATGGCCCCTGGGATCGATGACCGGGCAAACCGCCGCCAGGGCGGACGCGGGGGTCGCCGGCGACGTAGTGCAGCGCGGTGTGCCCCCCGACGCTCGCGCCGAGCACCTGCCGTCCCTGGCTGGTCGATACCGTGACCGACTGGCTGATCGCCAAGCTCGGCTGCCAGGGCTGACATTTCACGCGAGGACGCAATCGGAGGAAATATGTCGAAGATGCGTGTCGTGCAGGTCGATCATCCGCAGGGAGCCTTGCGGCTGACGGAACGCGACGTCCCGGAGCCCGGCGCCGGTGCGGTGCGGATCAGGGTCGAGGCGTGCGGCATCTGTCACAGCGACTCGCTCACCAAGGAAGGCATCTGGCCTGGCATCCAGTACCCGCGTGTCCCCGGACACGAGGTTGCCGGAACCGTCGACGCGGTGGGCGAGGGCGTCACCGGCTGGACGCCGGGTCAGCGGGCGGGAGTCGGCTGGCATGGCGGCCACTGCGGGCACTGCGACTCGTGCCGCCGCGGCGACTTCCTCACCTGCCAGATCGCCCCGCAGATACCCGGGATCACCTACGACGGCGGCTACGCCGAATACATGATCGCTCCCGCCGGAGCCCTGGCGCTGGTCCCCGAAGACCTTTCAGCCATCGCTGCCGGACCGCTGATGTGCGCGGGGATCACCACCTTCAACTCCTTGCGGCACAGCGGCGCGAGGCCCGGCGATCTCGTCGCGGTGCTCGGGGTGGGCGGTCTCGGCCACCTGGGCGTTCAATTCGCCGCCAAGATGGGCTTCAAGACGGTGGCCGTCGCCAGGGGGACGGACAAGGAGCCGCTGGCCAAGCAGCTTGGCGCCTGGCGTTACGTCGACAGCCAGACCCAGGACGTCGCCGCCGAGCTGGTCAAGCTCGGCGGTGCCAAGGTGATACTGGCCACGGTGACGAGCGGCAAGGCGATGAGCGAGGCGCTGGGGGGACTGGGCATCGGCGGGACGTTGATCGTCCTCGGCGCCCCGCACGAGCCGCTCGAGGTGCCCGCCGGCCTGCTCATCTCCGGGCGCCGGTCGGTCATGGGCTGGCCCTCCGGCACCTCGATCGATTCGCAGGATACGCTCCGCTTCAGCGTGTTCGCCGGCGTGCGGGCCATGACCGAGGTCTTTCCGCTGGCGCGCGCGGCCGAAGCCTACGACCGCATGATGAGCGGCAAGGCCCGGTTTCGCGTCGTGCTCACGACCGAACGGTGACCCGCCGCGGACCGCTATGGCAGCACGAGATTCCGCTGGATCTTCCAGCTGCCGTCGTCCTGTAGCCGCCAGACCGTGAGGTAGGAGCCGCCGCTGATCACCTCCTGGCCGTTCGGGCCCGGCCGGCCGATCTTGACGGTGCCGAGCTCGATCGCCAGCTTGCCCTCGCGCAGGATTCGCTGCGGCTCGATCTCCGTCGTAACTGCCGGGCCTCCATCGGCGAAGCGCTGCCGCATCATGGCCTCGATCTGGGCCCGGCCGCGGGTCGAGGTGCCGTCGAGGGCCACGAACACCGCGTCGTCCTCGTAGGGCTGGGCCTCCTTCGCGGCGTCGCCGGAATGCATCGCAATGGTCCAGTCGGTGTTCGCCTTCTTGATCGCCCCGTCGAGTGCCGGATCGCCGGAGACAGCCGGAGCCGGCGGCTGGGCCGCTCCACCGACCGGCAGGAGCATCGCGAGCAGAATGATGGATAGCACTCGAGTCATTTCAGGTCTCCCGGGGTCTCTTGCGGCAGCATGGCCTTGCCACCGCGTCCACGCGTCGAGTATTGCCGTAAACCCGGGTGCCGTCCAGCCCTCGCCCTTCGCATCGTTCGGCCCGCGCGTCACCGCCCCAGGCCTGGGATCTCCTCGAGGTGGGGGAGCGGAGAATCGAGCACGTCGGAGAAGAGCGTGAGCACTCGGAAGGTCAGGCCCCAGATGGCCTGGCCGCGGACTCGGATCGCCGGGTAGAGGACGCGGTTGCCCTCGCGCTCCCACTCGACGTGGCTGGCGTTGGCCGGGTCCCAGAGGTGGACGAGCGGGACCCAGAATGCGTCCTTCACCTCGTCGCTGAATGCGAACGGCAGGAGGTCCGGACCGAGATAGTAGACGAAGGGGTAGAGGACCAGGCGACGGTAGAGGCCGCCCGTGAAACGCACCTGGACCTGCGACAGGTCGCCCAGCCAGTGGCCCTCGCCGAGGGCGAGGCCCACCTCCTCCCGGGTCTCGCGCTCGGCCACCGCCCGAGGATGGGGATCGGTAGGGTCGGCGCGGCCGCCGGGCAGCGCCAGGTGGCCCGACCACGGGTCGCCGTCCCGCTCGGCGCGCTGGATGATGCAGAGCGCGAGCTCGGGGGCCCCGGCGAGGACCAGGGCGACCGCGGCCTCGGCCTGTTGCGGCTCCGGAGCCAGCACCTCGGGCCGGTGGCCGGCAAGCGCCTGGCGTATCTGATCGAGAGTGACCGTCACGGCACGGCTTCGACGTTCGGCGTCCAAGTCCTTCGTTCCAGCGGTTCCAGCGCCCGCGGCGGCTCAACCGCTCCCGCGCAGCGCGGAGAGGATCTGCTCCTTGAGGTCCGGGAAGTGGGCGCGGTAGTCCTCGAGGCCGCGCGCGATCACCTCGCGCGCCTCGTCGCGGCCGTAGATGCCGGCAATCTCGACCTCGGTCTGACGGGCCTGGACGGGGGCCGCGGCAGGGGCGCCGGCGTCGAGCGTCAGCTTGTAGGTCAGGAAGTAGTGCTCGAGCCGCTCCACCACCGCCCGCGGCAGCTCGCTGATGTCCTCCACCTTGCCGAAGGTGATGTCGCCCTGCAGCACCGCGACGATCTTGTCGTCGGCCTCGTCGTGGTCGATCACGTGCAGCCCGCCGATCGGCTGTCCGCGCAGCAGGAAGTCACCGTGCGAAAAGGCCCGCTCGGAGAGCACGCAGACGTCGATGGGGTCGCCATCGCCGCCCAGCTCTTGCCGCCCGGTGCGGCGGCGAGCCAGCTCGGCGACCCGCTCGCCGGAGAAGGTCTGGGGGACGAAGCCGTAGAGGCTGGGGCAGACGTTCGAGAACTTCTGCGGCCGGTCGACCTTGAGGTGTCCGGTGACCTTGTCGACCTCGTACTTGACGGCGTCCGAGGGGACGATCTCGACGTAGACGGTGACCAACGCCGGCGCCTCGTCCCCGGCCGGCACCCCGTGCCAGGGGTGGGTCTTGAACAGCCGACCCATCAGCTCCCAGACCCGTTCGGCGTCCAGCCCGCCCTGCCTGCTCACCCGCGAGCTCTCCCTGCGGTCCGGCGCTGCATGCGCCGAACTGTATCGCAGCCCGGGCCCGGTGGCCTGCCGCGGGGCCCCGCCGCTCAGTGGAGAATGTTTCCGGACTCGGATTCCTGGAGGTAGCCGAGGCACTTGTAGATCAGCTTGGCGGCAAGGAAGTCGCTCGCCGGCTGGCCGCCGATGGGGGACAGCTCGACGAGGTCCATGCCGACGACCGTCTTGGCGCTGAAAAGGGCGCGCAGCAGGGCCAGGGTGGGGTACCAGAAGCCGCCGCCTGGCTCGGGAGTGCCGGTGGCGGGTACCAGCGCCGGGTCGAAGTAGTCGATGTCGAAGGTCAGGTAGACCTTTTGCGGCAGAGCGGCCAACGCTTGGCCGAAGACCTCGGCGATCTGGTCGAGCTGGTACCCCCAGAGAACCGGCAGCTGCTGGCGGTGGATCAGCTCGGCTTCCTGCACCGACAGCGACCGCAGTCCGACCGCCAGGGTGGGGAAGCCGTCGTCGACGATGCGCTTCATGACGCTGGCGTGACTGTAGGGCGTGCCCTCGAACTCTTCCCGCAGGTCGGCGTGGGCGTCGAACTGCACGACGCCGATGCCGCCGTGGACCGCCCGCGCCGCCCGCACCGGCGCCAGCGACAGGCTGTGCTCGCCGCCGAGGACCACCAGGAACTTGCCGAGCGCGAGGTGGCGCCGGGCCTCCGCCTCGATCTCGCCCAGGGCGGCCGCCATCTCGAAGGCCTCGGGCAGGAACGGCGGCACGGTGGCGATGCCCTGATCGTAGGGCTGGGATTCGAGCTCCTCGTCGTAGAGCTCCATCGCCTGAGAGGCGCGGACGATCGCTGCCGGACCGTGGGCGGTGCCCTTGCCGTAGGTCGTGGTGCGCTCGAACGGCACCGGCAGCACCACGACGCGGCTGCGCTCGTACTCGCAATAGGGTCCTTCGAGGAGTCCGAAGTTGGTGGGCTGAGAGGGCATGGAGCGGTCCTCCTTGGGACGAGTCGCGGTGGCCCAGCCATCCTGCCTTGGGGCGGTGGTAACTAGAGCACAGATGCCGCTGCGCGCCAACGCGCCTCGAGGCGGCACGCGCGAGATAATCCTGGCCTGGTGCGCGGCGGAGCGCGGTGGTGCGCGGAGGCGCGTGGTAGAGCGCGGAGGTGCGCGATGGACGAGGTGCGGCTGGACGGCGAGCTGGCGGCGCGGTTGCGGCGGGCCGCCGGCGCCGTGGTGCTTTCGGGCGCCGGCGTCTCGAAGGAGAGCGGGCTGGCCACCTTCCGCGGTGCCGGCGGGTTGTGGGAGGAGCGTCGGCCGGAGGAGCTGGCGACCCCGGAGGCCTTCTACCGCACTCCGGGAACGGTCTGGCGCTGGTACGCCTCGCGGTACGCGACCGCCGCGGCGGCGCAGCCCAACCCCGGGCACCGAGCGCTGGTGCGATGGGAGTCGCTGTTCCCGTCGTTCCTGCTCGCCACCCAGAACGTCGACGACCTGCACCGGCGCGCCGGCAGCCGGCAGATGGTGGCGCTGCACGGCACCATCGCCGAGGCGATGTGCGACGGCTGCGGGCGCCGGTGGCCGATGGGGGAGGCGGTTGCCGCCTCGCCCGAGGAGCCGCCTGCCTGCGGCGCGGCGGCGGGAGCCACCGCCTGCCGGGGCCGCTTCCGCCCGGCGGTGGTCTGGTTCGGCGAGAGCCTGCCCGCGGCCGAGCTGGCGCGTGCTTCCCGTGCCGCGGCTGCCTGTGACCTGCTGCTCGCCGCCGGGACGTCGGCGCTGGTCTATCCGGCGGCGGGGCTGATCGAGACCGCGTTGCGCGCGGGGGCCTGCGTCATCGAGGTCAACCCGGAGCCGACGCCCTTCTCGCGCTTCGCTCATCTGCGGCTGGCGGCGCCGGCGGGTGAAGCGCTGCCGGCGCTGACCGATGCCATCGCCGCCTGCCGTGGTGCCGCCCCCTGATCGCCTGCCATCGGCTCTGGCGCTTGCGCCGTGGCGCCGGCGCCCTGGCGGCGGCGCTTTGCGCAGTTTCGCTCCCGGTTGCCGTCAATCCTATCGGTGAGGCGATCGTCGAGTGCCGGAAACGAAGAGCTGGCTGATCGCCGACCTCCCCGAGGACGACCGCCCGCGCGAGCGGCTGGTGCGGCTCGGAGCGGGCGCGCTGAGCGACTGCGAGCTGGTGGCCCTGGTCCTGCGGTCCGGGGTGGTGGGCACTCCCGTGCTGAAGCTGGCGGCCGACCTGCTCGAGCGGCACGGCGGCCTATCCGGTCTCGTCGGGACCGATGCTCGCGACCTCCGGATCGACAAGACCCTGGGATTGTCCAAGGCCGCCTCCCTGCTCGCGGCGGTCGAGATCGGCAGCCGGATCGCCCGCGGGCAGCTGCCGATGCGGGCGCTGTTGACGCGGCCGGCGGAGGTGGCGCGGTACCTGCTGCTGAAGTATCAATTGCGCGACCAGGAAGTGATGGGGGCGCTTTTCCTGGACATCCGCCATCGGCTGATCGCCGACAAGGCCATCTACCGGGGCACCCTGCACCGCGCCGCGGTCGAGCCGCGCGAGATCCTTCACGAGTGCCTGCGCCGCGGCGCCGCCGCCTTCGCGTTGTTCCACACCCACCCGAGCGGCGACCCGACGCCCAGCCCCGAGGACGTCCTGTTCACGCGGCGGATGGCCGACGCCGCTGCGGTGGTGGGTGTCGAGCTGGTGGATCACCTGGTGCTCGGCGCCACCGGACGCTGGGTGTCACTGCGCGAACGAGGCGCATGGTAGCCTCGTGGGGCGATGGCCAGCTACCACCTCGACTGCGCCAGCGGCATCGCCGGGGACATGTTCCTGGGCGCCTGCCTCGATCTCGGCATGCCGCTCGACGTGGTGGCGGAGGCGGTGGCGAGCCTCGGCCTGCCAGGTGTCGCAGTCGAGAGCCGCAAGGCGTCTCGCGGCGGCTTCGCCGGCACCCGGTTCCGTGTGCTGCTCGACGGCCGCCCCCTCGAGGGTCCCGATCCCGAGGAAGCCGGACCGGGTGCCGCCATCGGCAGCTCCGGCACCGCACGCGAGCACGGCCACGAGCACCGCCACGACCATGAGCATGGCCACGACCACGAGCACGGCCACGAGCACCGGCACGAGCACGAGCACCGGCACGAGCTTGGGCATGGCCACGAGCACGAGCACGGCCATGACCATGAGCACGGCCATGAGCACGTACACGGCCACGATCACGACCACGGACACGGGGATTCGCGCGACCTGGCCCAGATCCGCACCCTGCTCGCCCGCAGCGGGCTGCGGCCGCCGGTGCGCGAGCGCGCCCTGCGCCTGTTCTCGCGCCTTGGCGAAGCCGAGGCCAAGGCCCACGCCATGCCGCTCGACCGGGTGCATTTCCACGAGGTGGGCGCGGTGGACTCGATCGTCGACCTGGTGGGGGCAGCCGCCGCCATCGAGCATCTGGCGCCCGAGCGCCTGACCTGCGGTCCCGTGAACGTCGGCAGCGGCCGGGTCAAGACGGACCATGGCCACCTGCCGGTGCCGGCGCCCGCCACCGCGGAGCTGTTGCAGGGCGTGCCGATCTACGGCGGCCCGGGCGGCGAGCTGACCACCCCGACTGGCGCGGTGCTGCTGGCCGAGCTCGTCGACGCTTTCGTCGAGTTGCCGCCGCTGGTGCTCGAGATCACCGGCTATGGCCTGGGGCGCAAGGACCTGCCGATGCAGCCGAACGCCCTGCGCCTGCTGCGCGGACGACCCTCAGGGCTTCCGGCGGCACCCGCCACGGCGGAGGTGGCGGTGGTCGAATGCGAGGTCGACGACCTTGCCGGGGAAGGTTTTGGCTTCCTGATGGAGCGGTTGCTCGCCGCCGGCGCCCTGGACGTCTACTTCACTCCCCTGGTGATGAAGAAGAGCCGCCCCGGCATCCTGGTGAGCATGCTCTGCCGGCGCCCGCAGCTCGAACAGCTGGCCGGCATCCTCCTGGTGGAATCCGGATCGCTCGGCTGCCGTTATCACATGGCAGCGCGCTTCGAAGCGGAGCGCGATTCCCTGGAGGTCGAGACCGCGTTCGGCAAGGTGCGGATCAAGCGCGGCCGCTTGGCGGGCAGGGTCCTGGCGGCGGCACCGGAATACGAAGACTGCCGCCGTCTCGCCCTCGCCGCCGGCGTGCCCTGGCGCGAAGTCTACCGCGCGGCCCTCGCCGCGCTGCCGGCCTAGATTCCCGGATTCCCGCCGCGCCCGCCGCGGCGGAGATCCGGCGGGCCGCCGCCGGGCCGGGCGTCCCGACGTCTCCACGTTTGCAGCTGTTGCGCCGCCGGCCGCTCACGAACGGCCCGCCCCGAAAAGAGACACGACGATGACCAGACCCGATGAGCATGGAAACGGGAGCGCTGCCGGCGGCCAGCCCGCCGAGGAGGCGGTGGCGCCCGAGCGCCGGTTGCAGCTCGGAATGGCCGGCCGTGGCGCCTTGCGCTGGGTGGCCGTGGACGTCACCGACATCGTGCGCGAGGTGCGCGACCGCCTGGACCTGACGCCGGTGGCCGCCGCGGCGCTGGGCCGCGCCGTGGCCGGCGCCTCCATGCTGCTGCGCCTCGCCACCAAGACCCCCAGCCGCCTGGTGCTGGACATCCGCGGCGACGGGCCCCTGCGCCAGGTGCTGGTCGAGGTGGACGAGGAGGGTAACATCCGCGGCACGGTCGGCGATCCCCGCGTGGTGGTGCCCGACCTGCCCAATCGCAAGCTGGCGGTCGGCAACGCCGTGGGCGCCGGCAAGCTGCGGGTGCTGCGCGAGTTCGGCGACGGCGGCAGCTATCACAGCCACGTGGCGCTGCAGACCGGCGAGATCGGCGACGATCTGGCCCACTACCTCGAGCAGAGCGAGCAGAGCCGCTCGGCCGTGCTGGTCGGCGTGCTGGGGCGCAAGAGCGGAGTGGCGGCGGCCGGCGGCGTGATCGTCGAGGTCCTGCCCGGGGCGCCCGAGGAAGTGGTGACGCGCCTCGAGAGCAACCTGGCGCGGATGCCCGGCGTCAGCTGGCTGCTCGAGGAAGGGGGCGTCGACCGCGTGCTCGACGTGGCGCTCGCCGGCCTCGACCGCGAGCTCAAGGAGACCGGGCCGTTGCGCTACCGCTGCCGTTGCAGCCGCGAGCGCCTGCAGCGCCACCTGGTGCTGCTGTCGGCCGAGGACCGTGACTACCTGGCCGAGGAAGACGGCGCCATCGAGGCGGACTGCGTGTTCTGCGGCAATCACTACCGCTTCACCTCCAAGGAGCTGGCGGCTGCCGGCGAGGAGGGCGGGGAACTGCCCAGCTGAGCCCCGGCTGAGCCCCAGCTGAGCGAGAAGGAGGGCGGCGCGACGAGCCGGGCCGCCGGCCGGCGACCGCGCCGGCTGCTACAATCCCCGTTCCCCACGGCCGCCGGGCGGCCGGCCGAGGCACCATGTCCAAGCGCACCTACTACATCACCACGCCGATCTATTACGTGAACGACGTGCCCCACATCGGGCACATCTTCACCACCACGGTCTGCGACGCCCTGGCGCGCTATCACCGCCTGCTCGGCGAAGACGTGCGCTTCCTGACCGGGACCGACGAGCACGGCCAGAACATCGAACGGGCGGCGAAGCGCGAGGGGATCGCTCCGCTCGAGCTCGCCGACCGGGTCGTCAGCCACTACCAGGAGCTCCGGGAGAAGCTTGATTTCTCCTACGACGACTTCGTGCGCACCACCGAGGAGCGCCACGCGCGCGGCGTGCGCGAGATCATCCGCCGCCTGGATGCCGCCGGCGATCTCTACGCGGCGGTCCACGAGGGATGGTACTGCTCGCCGTGCGAGACCTTCTACACCGAGAAAGAGCTGGCCGGCGGTGCCGCCGGCGCCGGCGCGGCC
>DATKFK010000807.1:0-2750 GCA_035544375.1 Thermoanaerobaculia bacterium | reverse complement strand
GCTAGGAGAGACAGTTCAAGATATTCTAGCGCGACCTGTGAGCCTTCCCAGCGCTGCTCCGCCTGAAGTCAATTTTAGTAGAGGATGATCTGACTCGATCCGTCCGCAACTAAGACTAAGCTAAGCTAGCCTCATGCGGCGGGCCGATCTATGGTCTGGGGGTCACTTCCCCTTGGCGCCATCACTTTGGAGAGCAGAGATCCTTGTGCGGTCGCGGCCGCCGGCTGCAAATGTCTCCCAGGTAGACTCTAAAGTCCCGGGGCATAGATGGTTTCGCTCAAGATCCTGTCGCGCAGCTGCGGCTTGAGGCCCTCGGAGGTCACCAGGTCAACACGCCGTGCGAAGAGCTTCTCGAGGAAATCTTTCAGGCCCATGTAATTGTCGAAGGTCTTTTTCCCGGGCTCGAAGTCCACCACGAAATCCATGTCGCTGCCGGGCCCGACCTGGCCACGGGCCGCGGACCCGAAGAGGCCGAGCCGGCGTACCCCCCAGGCACGAAGCCGGATCTGTTGATCGGAAAGAAGTTGGAGTATCCGTTCTCGGTCCGAGTCCATGCTGCCACCCTATCCTAAGAGAACACCCGGAACCACCAGCCGAAGAGCTTCTTGACCCTGGGGGTGAGCTTGCCGCGGCGCCAGGTGTCGGCGGCCTTCTTGATCACCTCGGCTTGAGTGGGGTAGGGATGGATGACGCCGGCGATGCTGCCCAGGCCGATGCCTTTGACCATCGCCAGGGAAAGCTCGCCCAGCATGTCGCCGGCGTGCTCGGCGACCAGGGTGGCGCCCAGGATGCGGTCGCTGCCGCGTTCCAGATGGACCCGCAAAAAGCCCTCGTCCTCGCCGTCGAGCACGGCGCGGTCGTTGTCGGCGAGGGGCACGGTGAGGCTCTCGACCTCGAGGCCGCGGTCGCGGGCGTCGCGCTCGTAGAGCCCGACGTGGGCGACCTCGGGGCTGGTATAGGTGCACCAGGGGATGGTCAGCGCGCTGGCCTTCGCCCGGCCGAAGAAGAGCGCGTTCTGGATGACCATCCGCGCCTGGGCGTCGGCGACGTGCGTGAACTGGAACGCCGACGCCACGTCGCCGCACGCGTAAATGCGCGGGTTGGCGGTGCGCAGCCGGTCGTCCACCTCGACCCCCTTCGCGGTGAAGCGGACGCCGGCGGCCTCGAGCCCCAGGCCGTCGACGTTGGGTTGGCGGCCGGTGGCGACCAGGATCTCGTCGACCCGAAGCTCCCGGCGGGCGCCGCCGCTCTCGATCGCCAGCACCTTGTCGGATCCGTCGCGCCGCACCGCGGTCACCTTGACTGCAAGCTCGAGACGCACGCCGTCGCGCGCCAGGGCCGCCGCCACCAGGGCAGCGGCGTCGGCGTCCTCGCGCGGCAGCAGTTGCCCCGACCGCCCCAGCATCGTCACCTCGCTGCCGAAACGCGCGAACGCCTGCGCCAGCTCGCAGCCGATCGGGCCGCAGCCGAGGACCGCCAGGCGCCGCGGCAGCGCGGTCAGGTTGAAGATCGTCTCGTTGGTGCGGTAGCCGGCCTCCGCCAGCCCGGGGACCGGCGGCACGGCGGCGCGCGCGCCCGTGGCGATGACGGCGCGCCTGAAGCGCAGGCGCCGGCCGTCCACCTCGACGGCGTCAGGGGCGACGAAGCGCCCGTCGCCCAGGAAGACGTCGATCCCCAGCGCCCGGAAGCGCTCGGCGCCGTCGTGCGGGCTGATGCCGGCACGCAGCCGGCGCATCCGCTCCATGGCGGCGCCAAAGCTCGGCGTGCCGCCGGCCTGCGGCCCGCCGAAGCGCTCGGCGGCCTGGCGTGCCTCCTCCCAGGCGCGGGCGGCGCGCAGGATGCCCTTCGAGGGCACGCAGCCGACGTTGAGGCAGTCGCCCCCCATCAGGTGGCGCTCGACCAGGGCCACCCGCGCGCCCAGCCCGGCGGCGCCGGCCGCCGACACCAGCCCGGCCGTGCCGGCGCCCACCACCACCAGGTGATAGCGCGCCGCCGGCTGGGGGTTGACCCAGCCTGCCGGGTGGACGTTGGCGAGCAGCGCGCGGTTGTGCTCGTCGAGCGGCTCGACCGGAAACTGCATGGCCGGCCAGGTCGCGGCGTCGAAGCGGGAAGCAGGGTCAGCCACGAGGAGCCTCCTGTTGCGCCGGCGGCGGCGCCGGCTCTGCCAGCTCCTGGCGCAGGGCCTTGCCCGCCAGCCGGGTGACGTAGGTGGTGACCGCCACGGTCGCCAGCAACCCCACCGCCAGCAGCGCCCAGGACACCGCCTTCGACTGGCCGCCCGCCGCCGGCCCGCCGCCGCCGGCAAAGGCAGAGGCCAGGCTGCCGGCCGCCTTGCCGTAGTAGACGTAGAGCAGCGTTCCCGGCAGCATCGCCACCGAGGCGGTGAAGTAGTCCAGGAAGCGCACCCGGGTGAGGCCCAGGGCATAGTTGAGGAGGTTGAACGGGAACACCGGCGACAACCGCAGCAGGGCCACGATCTTGAACCCTTCGCGGCCGACCGCGCGGTCGATCGCCTGGAAGCGCGGGTTGGCCGCGATCCGGCGCTCGATGCCGCGGCGCGCGACGTAACGGGAGACGAGGAAGGCCAGCGAGGCGCCGAGCGTGGCGCCTGCCAGGGTATAGACGGTGCCGTAGACCAGGCCGAACAGCGCTCCCGCCGCCAGCGTCAGCACGGCGCCCGGGGCGAAGGCGACAGTTGCCGCCGCGTAGCCCAGGATGAACACCACGGGCCCCCAGATGCCGAGGCCCTG
>DATKFK010000806.1:0-3535 GCA_035544375.1 Thermoanaerobaculia bacterium | reverse complement strand
CGGATCGAGGATCAATTGAACGCTGAGCCCCGCCTCGATCCCTCGCCGCTGCGCGCGCAAAAAATCTGCGTCGTGATGCCGGCCTACAACGCCGAGAAGACGCTCGAGCGGACCTATCGCGACCTGCCCGGGGATTGGGTCGACGACGTGGTGCTGGTGGACGACGCCAGCCGCGACCGCACCGTCGAGGTGGCGCGCGAGCTCGGCCTCTATACGGTCGTTCATCCGCGCAACCGCGGCTACGGCGGCAACCAGAAGACCTGCTATCGCGAGGCGCTGGCGCGCGGCGCGGCGATCGTGGTGATGGTCCATCCCGATCACCAGTACGACCCGCGCTGCGTGCCCGAGCTGGTGCGGCCGCTCTTGGCCGGCGAGTGCGACGCGGTGTTCGGCAGCCGGATGCTGGGCGGCCGCCCGATCGAAGGCGGCATGCCGAAGTGGAAGTATTTCGCCAACCTGTTCCTGACCGCCGCCGCCAACGCCGCCTTCTACGTCTTCCTGTCCGAGTACCACTCGGGGCTGCGCGCCTACAGCCGGCGTTATCTCGAAGCCGTCGACCTCGAGGCCAACTCGGACGATTTTGTGTTCGATACCGAGATCATTGCCCAGGGCGTCTATAAAGGGATGCGCATCCGCGAGATCCCGATTGCGACGCGCTACTTCGAGGAAGCGTCGCAGATCGGGTTCTGGCGCAGCGTGCGCTACGGGTTTGCCGTGCTCGGGGTGCTCATCGCCTACAAGCTGCACGTCAAGGGGCTGCGGCACTCCCGCCTGTTCCGCTGAGCGGCAAACGGGCCGGGTGGGCCGGGCCGGCGGCGCCGCCTGGCCGCGCCGCGCCGGGCGGTCCGGGGTCTCCGGGGGTGCTGGCGCCGCGTGCTAACATCCCGCCGCCATGGCCGCCGCGAGCTCCGACGAAGCAGCCTCGGGCCTGAAGCTCTCGGTCGTCATTCCGGTCTACAACGAGCGCTTCCTGGTGCGCGAGCTGGTGCGGCGCGTGCTTGCCGTGTCCGCGCCGGAGATCCGCGAGCTCGAGCTGATCGTCGTCGACGACGGCTCCAAGGACGGCAGCCTGGACATCGTGCGCGAGCTGGCGCGCGAGCACCCGGACCGCATCCGCCTGCTCGAGCAAGGCAAGAACCAGGGCAAGGGCGCCGCCATCCGCCGCGGCATCGGCGCGGCGACCGGCGACCTGGTGATCTTCCAGGACGCCGACCTCGAGTACGACCCGCGCGACTACGGCCGGCTGGTCAGGCCGTTTCTCGAGGACGGCGCGGACGTCGTCTACGGCTCGCGCTTCCTGCCGAGCGACCGCCGGCGGGTGCTCTACTTCCGCCACACGCTCGGCAACCGCTTCCTGACCCTGCTCAGCAACACCTTCACCGATCTCAACCTGACCGACATGGAAACCTGTTACAAGGTTTTCCGTGCGCCGTTGATCAAGTCGTTGCCGATCCGCTCGAACGACTTCGCGATGGAGCCCGAGATCACCGCCAAGGTGGCGAAGCGCGAGTGCCGCCTGTTCGAGGTGCCGATCAGCTACCTCGGCCGCACCTACCGCGAAGGCAAGAAGATCGGCATGAAGGACGCGTGGAGGGCGCTGCGCGCCATCGTCCGCTTCTGGTTGATCGACGATCTTTACGCCGAGGACGAGTACGGCTCGCACATCCTGCACAGCCTGGAGCGCGCCCAGCGCTTCAACCGCTGGATGGCGGACTCGATCGCGCCGCACGTCGGCGCGCGGGTGCTCGAGATCGGCGCCGGCATCGGCAACATCACGACCGAGCTGCTGCCGCGCGACCTCTACGTCGCGAGCGACATCAATCCGCATTACATTTCCTACCTGCGCAACCTGGCGCTGGGCAAGCCCTATCTCGAGATCGACCGCATCGACGTCGCCGACGGCGACGCGCTGGCCCGCTGGCGCGAGTGCTTCGACACCGTGGTCTGCTTGAACGTGCTCGAGCACGTGAGCGACCCGCTCGCGGCGCTGCGCAACATGCGGTCGGCGCTGCGGCCGGGGGGGCGGCTGGTCCTCTACGTGCCGCAGGGTCCCTGGCTGTACTCGAGCCTCGACGAGGTGCTCGGCCACCGCTGCCGCTACCGCAAGGCGGGGCTGGCCGAGGAGCTGCGGCAGGCCGGCTTCAAGGTCGAGACCCTGCGGGACTTCAACCGCGTCTCGGTGCCGGGCTGGTGGCTCAACGGCAAGCTCCTGCGCAAGCGGGAGTTCGGCCGCCTGCAGCTCAAGCTGTTCAACATGCTGGTGCCGCTGCTGCGCGGCCTCGATCCGATGATTCCCGCGCCGGGCCTTGGGCTCATCGCCACCGCCGTCCGCGAGCCCTAGCGGCTAGTCTGGCTGGCGGCGCCCGCTCAGCGGCCGGCGGTCAACAAGAACAGCACGATCCCGGCGGCGCCCGCCGCCATCGAGCCGTACCAGACCCAGCGGCTGCGGCTGAGGGCGGCGACGGCGCCCAGCGCGATCGAGACCTGGAAGAGGGCGACAGCGTTGGCGTAGCGGTGGTGGGCATGGAGGAGATGGTCGGCGTGGGCCGAGCGCTCGTCGCGCCGGCGCTCGAGCTCGCGCGCCTTCTCGTCGATCTGTTTCTGTTCGGCACGGTAGCGTGCGGCCTCCCGGGCAAAGGTCGGCGGCGGGGTCTTGCCGGCGGCGGTCCAGGCGCCGGCGGCCGTCTCCTGGATCTCTCGCTTGACGCCCTTGGCCTGGTAGTAGGCCCACGCGTCCGACGCCTGGGCCTGCAAGGTGGTGGCTTCCGTCTTGGCCACCAGCGCCTCGTTGACGGTCGAGCCGGCGAGCAGCGCGGCGACGGCCGCGAAGGCCGCGAGGATGGCCGTGGTCAGGGCGATCCGCTTGAGGAACCCGCTGCCCTCGCGCTCGAGCTCCTCGGTCACCGCATCGCGCAGCTTCTCGGTTTCGATCTCCGGACCTTCTGGCATGATGCTGGCTCCTTCGCCTAATCGGTTCCGTTTCAGGCTCGGCGGTCTGCTCGGCGTGCTCGGCGGCTGGATTCTAACCGAGCGCCGCGCGGCCGACGCCGTCGTCGTCGTCGTCTCCGGCGGCGGCGGCGTCGCGGGCCGACTGCAGCGACCGCCGATGCTCGAAGAGGAAGCGGCGGCAGTCGGCGGCGGGCAGCGGCGCGCTGAAGAAATAGCCCTGGACCTCGTCGCAGCCCTGGCCGCACAGCAGGCGCCACTGCGGCTCCGTCTCGACCCCTTCGGCCACCACGCGGATGTCGAGGCTGTGGGCCAGCGCGATCACCGCCGAGGCGATCTCGCGGCTGCTGCCGTCGTCGGTCAGCGAACGGATGAAGGAGGCGTCGATCTTCAGGGTGTCGATGGGGAAGTTGCGCAGGTAGGAGAGCGACGAGTAGCCGGTGCCGAAGTCGTCGATGGCGATGCGCACCCCCAGCTCCTTGAGACCCCGCAGCACGCCCAGGCTCTCCACGGCGTTCTGCATCGCCAGCGTCTCGGTGATCTCGAGCTCGAGACAGGAGGACGAAACCCCGGTCTCCCACAGGACATC
>DATKFK010000805.1:0-5775 GCA_035544375.1 Thermoanaerobaculia bacterium | reverse complement strand
CGCCGCGCTGGGTGCGGCTGCCGCGGTAGGCGATGGGGAGGTGTTGGTGGTCGTGCTGGGTGGGTTCGGGCATGTCGGGCGCTCCTTGGATGTCGGCGCTCGCCGTCTGCGGCGAGCGCTCGCTAGAGCCGCCTTTCTTCTTGCCTCGTGCGTAAAGACACCATCGTTACCAAGGCTAGATCGATATGTGGTAATAATTACAAAGGCATTAATTTGCAATAAGTTACAGTAGGTTACAGTGTCGCCGTCATTATGGTGCTTGTGTCAGCTTGACGGTCAAGATAGAGTGAGTTCATCGGTGGGTATGGCGACAGTGCCGGGAGGCTGCCCAGCATGGCCGGTCAGAAGGAGATGATCCAGAAGGCGATGTCGGTGCTCGGCAAGCGCGGCGGCCGGGTCAGGGCAGGAAGGCTGTCTGATGACCGTCTTTCGGCGATCGCGCGGAAGGCCGGAAAGGCTCGCGGCAAATCCCAGGGGAAGAAGCGCTCGACCGGCGGGCAACTCGCGATCCGCGGGGTGGGCTATCAGCTGCTCTGGTCGCTGATCCGTGCTTCCGAGGTACAGGTTCGGAATCTCAAATGCGATGACAGGGCGTGGCCTTCCTCGGCCACTCTGATCCTCGAGCCGCGCTCCGGGGCGGATCTAGATCTGGAGCTGCCAAAGGGTCGGCGGCGGATCGAGCAGATCAAGTCGCGGGGTGGCGGGCAGTCATGGCGCCTGGCGGAGATGGTGCGTGAGGTGTTGCCAAATCTCTATGCCTGCGTCGACTTCGAGGTGCCCGCAGCCTATTGCTTCGTGTCGGAGACCGGGCTCGAGGACTCCGACGATGTCCTCGAGTTCTTTTTGGCACTTGGCAAGCGGGCCATGCCTGAGCGAGGGCGGCTGTTGGCCGGTCTGGACGACAGCGTCGAGTTGGTGTCGGCGCCTTCTCACCGTCACTGGCTTCGCAAGCGGCGTTGCACGGAAAGAGGAGTCTTCGCGCACATCGCTACACGCCTGCGACGTCCGGCTGAGCCGCTCGACGAGAACCTCGAGCGGACATGGAGACTGCTCGCGGGTTTCGAGTTCCAGGGACACCAGGTTGCCGAGCGACTCGAGGAGGAGCTCAGGGTTGCGCTTCGCGGAGTAGGCGTTCCCGAGGAGGAGGTCGAGGCGAAGCGGGACGCGCTGATCGGGGATCTGCTCAAGCGCGCCGAGAGTGGAGAGCGTATCCGCGTGCGGGAGTTCTTCCAGCAACACGGCCTCGACGCCGTGCCTCTCGGGCAATGGGGAGTCATCGCGGAGCGGTGTCGACGCTATCGGGAAGGTTGCCTCGCGGCCCACGGGTACGACCGGCGGCAGGATCCCCGGCAATCAGTGACGGGAATCGGTCTGTGGGGAACGACCGAGGCCCCAGCGGATGGGTCGGGGAAGACCAAGGCCGAGGGCAAGGTCGGCGTGCTCTTCTGGGGCGAGAGCGGCGCAGGGAAGAGCTGGCGCCTTTACCGCCTCGCCCATGAGGTGGCGCGCGAAGGGCAGCTCGTCGTGCTCGTCAAGGCGAGCGGCGGGGCCGCATCGGATCTGCAGACCGCGGCTACAGTCTTCTGCCGCGAGATCTGGCGGACGCCGTTCGCGCATTCGCTGAGCTCCATTGCCGAGCGCATGCGCGAGCTCGTGCCCCGGCTCCCGTATCCGTGGCTCACGGTGCTGGTCGATGGCGTGCCGGACGGACGTTACGCGGACGAGTTGCTGCAGATCGATTGGGAGAACTTGGGCGCACGGATCGCGGTGGCGGTTCCGACGGCCGATGATGCGACCGACAGCCGGTGGCGAAAGGTGCCGGTCGGTGACTTCTCGCTGCCAGAGCTGACGACCTACGTCCGCGCTCGCGAGGTCGCCGTTTCGTGGTCCGATGTGCCCACCGGCGTGCGCGGCCTGCTCCGGCGCCCGCTCTTCGCGCGGCTGTTCTGTGACTCGCTCCTTGTTGAGCCGGGCTGGCGCATCGAGAACATGTATCAGTTGCTCGAGGAAGCCTGGCAGCGGCAGGGCAGGCCGCGCATCGTGGCAGCGGATGCGCTGGCCGAGCTGGCGTGCAGCCTGCCGACAGATCCGACCTACCCCTGGCCTTTGCTCCGGGTTCGCCGGGCGGGACTGAGCGATTCCGACATCGCCGCCCTACGGTCCGCAGGTCTGGTGCGTAGCGTCCACGGTGGTCGGAGCCTTGAGCTCTGGCACGACCGAATCCTGAGCTGGGCCGTAGCGGAGGGTCTCGCCGCGGCCATCCGTGCTGGACAGGTGGAGGCGGACAGCGTCGTGGAGCGCCTCCGGCCGTTGCGGGCGCCCGATCATCCGCTGAGAGGCCGGCTGGGCTTCCCCGAGCTGGATACCCTCTGGCTTTTGCTTCGGCCTGATCTGGGTCAAGGACAGGCCACCGCCCAGCTGCTGCGTGCCATCGAAGAAGCGCCACGGGATCTGTACCTGGTTGAGAGCCTAGCAACACTTGGCGCCCGAGTCGTACCCCATCTCTTTGCCCGTCTCGCCGGGCTGACGGAGCAGACGGCAGAGGTGGAGGACCTGTGCCTCAGGTACGAAGAGGTCCTCAAGGGTATCGATGATCCATCGGTGGCCGATGGAGCCAGCATGCTACTGGAGAGCTCCCAGCCACCTCTGCAGCAGGCTGCCGCGCGCCTGCTCATTGCGAGGCCGTCGCCAGGGGCCCTGAACCGGCTGTGGGGTCTCCTTTGCCTGCTTCCCGAGGAAGACAGTCGAGAGACGGCCTTCTTGCGTATCGACCTCCAGGGGGCGCTGTCGGCCTGTGCCGCCAACGAGCCCGCCTGGCTCGAGGCCGCAATCCGGCGTGCCGACGCTCTAACACAGCCCATCGTCGCACTCGTGTGGGCGCTGGCGGCGATCGCCGAGACCGGTGCAGGAGCGGCTGTCTGGCGGGCCGTGGGTGCACGGGTTCGCGAGACGCTGCCGGAGAAGGACCTGCGGGCCGCAATCGCCTGTGAGGGGCGTTTCGGCGGCGAGGCAGTGGCATGGCTCGTCGAAGCGGTGCAGACGACCGACCACTTCCTGGCGCCTGCCGCGCTGAGCGCGCTCGGCTATTTGCAGCCGGAGACGGTTTTCCCCGAGTTGAAGCGGGCTCGCCTCGAGTCGTTGCACCTGGGTCGGTCCTGGTGGCTACCGCTGCCCCTGGCCGAGCACTACGATCAAACCTGCGAAGTGCTGCTGCAGAAGATCAGGACGCATGAGGATCCCTGGCTGGCCGCAAGGGTCTTTGCGGACCGAGAAAACCGCATCACCTCCGAGATTCTCGATGTGCTCCTGGACGCCCTGGAGACGCGCCTTGGGCAAGAGGTGCTAAAGGATCCCCCTGAAAGCTTCACGCTGCCGCGTCAGGCCCTACGCTTCCTCGCCCGCATCTCGCGGCTCGACCTGCTCGCCGGTTTTGCCGCGCGGCGCGGCTCGCGCCTCGAGGACCATCTCACCGAGCTCCTTCTGCGTGAAGGCCCGAACGACTCCGGTTGCAAACGCTGGGATGTCGATGACGGGCTGGTCGTGCTCGGGAAGCTGGGCGGGCACGGCCTCACGCGAGTTGCCAACCTCTACGTTGCAACTGCCCGGAGCAGCCTCGGTATTCGCGACGGTCTTCAGCTCGCCTTGAGAGTGGCTGACGACGAGACGCGCGAGCAGGTCAGGGCGGTATCGCGAGATCCGGAGCGTGGCGCGCAGCAGCATGGTGCCATTCCGCTGGTGCAGTTCGAGGCTGTCAAGGTTCTGGCGGCGCTCGGCGAGCGGAAGGAGCTGGTTCGCGGGATCGACCGTCTGGGACTGAAAATCCCGCGCAGACTGGCGGATTACCTCGAGTCTCGGGCTTTCACAGACGAGGAGCTGGAAAGGCCGTTGGCAGGCCTTCGCTCGGGTGCTCCTTCGGCCGGTGATCTCCTGGCGCTGGGACTCAGCGGGAGGACGGAGCTGGCGCCAGCCTTGCGCGCGGCGCTGGAGCGTGCACTGCCAGACTCCGACGAGGCTCTGGCCTGTCTGCTGGCACTCGAGGACCTCGGGGATCGCTCGCCAGAGGCGGAGGCGCTCTTCATCGCGCACCTGCGGTCTCTGCGTTGTGGGTTCGTCGCCCAGCGGGCACTGCTGGACTACGTCTCGCAATCCGCTCGCGCACGCGCGGCGCTGCTCGACCTGCTGCGGCACCTCGAACAGCTGGAAAACGGGGCTCGTCACCTCTTGGTGGCCAACTTGCTGCTCCTGGAGAGCACTCGCAAGGCGGCGGCCGAGATCCTCTGGAGCGAACTGGCTGAGCACCAGCTGCTGTTCTATGCCGGCGACACCATCGAGCATCTCGCCGTGCTGGGAGATCCGAGGCTGCGCGAGCTTCTTCACGAGACCGCGACCTCGTCGGACCACGGGGTTTGGTTTGGAGACAAGGTCGCGGCGATGCGCGGGTTGGCGACGTTCGACGCCGAGGCGGCGTTCGAAGCTGCCGACGACCTGATGAGCGAGCGTGGGCACGAGCGTGAGCTCTGTCCTGGGCTCCTCCTCGACCTCGATCGGCAGAAGGGGATAGGGTGCATCGCCGCGAAGGTGCGCAGGTCGGATGATTTGCTGCTGCTCGCGGCCGTAGGCGAGGCGCTAGACCGGCGCGGCATGGCCTGTGAGGTGCTGGCATGGCTCGCCAGCGCCGACGAGCGGCTGCGCGAGGGTGCCGCGCTGGTGGCTCAGTCCATGGGGTGGTCGCAGGAGGTCGAGACCCAGCTCCGTGATCGGCTGCGCGATCAGGCTCCCCGCGTCCGTGAGGCAGCGGTCTCAGCCTACGAAGCGCTCCTCTTGGCCCGCGAGACAAACAAGCTGGTCGCGGCGGTGAATCAGGAGCAGGGAATCGGCCGCCGCTGGATGCTGGCTGACGCCGCGCTGGAGATCGGCTACCCGGGTGTCGTACCCGGCTATGGGGGCAGGAGCTGGTTCGGTGCCATGTGCAAGAACCTGTCGTTCCCGATGCAGCAGCACGCGCTCGAGCGGCTCGAGGATAAGCGCAAGGACCTGCGGCGCGAGCTCGACCAGCGCCGACGGGAGTGACCGGAGAGCGACATGCTGACCTATCACTCTCCTCGGCAGTATCTGTCGGAGCTATTCTCGCTACTTTTCAACCGAATTCGGATGGGCAGGTCCGACGACTTCGAGCCTACCGGTTGGCTTCGCGTCGATAGGGCGGTCGATGAGATCAAACTGCGCCTGGCCAGCGCAGTGATGGAGGAGCAGTTCCAAGCGGTCGGATTGCTATGCAGGGAGGCCTTGATCTCTGTCGCGCAAGCAGTCTATGACCCGGACAGGCATCGTTCTCTGGATGGCAAGATACTGAGCGCGACCGATGCGAAGAGGATGCTGGAAGCCTACGTTGCAGCCGAAGTCCAGGGGCAGGGGAACGAGGAGTCCCGCAAGCATTTTCGATCCGCGCTCGACCTGGCTCTGGCGCTTCAACATCGGAGAACCGCCGGGTTTCGGGAGGCCGCGATGTGCGCCGAGGCCGTCACCGGAGTGATCAAGATGGTAGCGATCGTCTCGGGCAAGCGCGACCCTCAAAGAGGAGGCCCCAATGCGATGCCTCTATCTCATCTGTGACGAGTCTGGGACTCTCAACAAGAAGGGCCCCCCTCGTCAAGCGGGCGAGTTTGGACTGGTCGGCGGAATTTTATTGCACGACGGCAATCATGCGACGGTGTCGGCTGAGATGGCGAAGATTCGAGCTTTGTTCCCGTCGGCCAAGAAGGTTCACATGCGAGA
>DATKFK010000804.1:0-9937 GCA_035544375.1 Thermoanaerobaculia bacterium | reverse complement strand
GTGCTCACCGGCGAGGGCTCCGACGAGCTGTTCGGCGGCTACCGCCGCTACCGGCTGCCGGCGCTGCTGGACCGGCTGCCGGTGCCCAGCCGCTGGCTGCGGCCGGGCCTGCTGCTGGCCTGGCCGCTGCTTGGCGAGCCGCGACAGCAGCAGCAGCTGCACGCTGTGCGGATGGCTGAGCGGCTCGTCGTGATGCCAGATGGCGCGCGGCAGCCACTCGGCGTATTGCTCGCCGCTGACTTCGAGACGGTGGTGGCGGGTGCCGAAGCGCTCCGCCACCATGCCGGCGAAGGCGCTTTCGTCGAAGGCCGGATCGTCGAAGCCCACCGAGTAGGTGTTGAGCGGCTGGGTCTGCACGCGCGCCGCGAGCGCGGTCACCAGGCTCGAGTCCAGGCCGCCGCTGTTGAAGGTGCCGAGGGGCACGTCGCTGGCCAGGTGCTCGCGCACCACCTCGTCGAGCAGGGCGTCGAGCTCCTCTGTCCACCGCTCGCGGCTGCGCGGGACCGGCGCCGCGGTCCCGGCCTCGCCCCGCACCACCGGGTGCGGCAGCTGCCAGTAGCGCTCGCGCCGCACCCGCTCGGCGCTGGCCACCAGCAGCTCGCCCGGGGCCAACCGCTCGACTCCCTGGAACAGCGTGCCGTTGCCGGCAAGTCCGCGATAGATCAGGTATTCGGCCAGGCGGTCGCCGGCGACGCGGGGGGCCCACCCCGCGAGCGGCAGGAAGGCCTTGATCTCGGAAGCGAAGGCGAGCGTCTCGCCCTGCCGCAGGACGTACAGCGGCTTGATGCCGAGACGGTCGCGCGCCGCCACCAGCCGCCGGCGCTCCGCATCCCAGATCACGAAGGCGAACATGCCGTGCAGGAACTCGACGCAGCGCAGGCCGAAGACGTCGTAGAGCCCGAGGATGGTCTCGGTGTCGCTCTGGGTGCGCAGCGTCACGCCGCGCGATTGCAGCAGGCGGCGCAGGCTGCGGTAGTTGTAGATCTCGCCGTTGAAGACGATGTGGGCGTCGCCGCGCGGGCTGGCCATCGGCTGATGGCCGGCTGCCAGGTCGATGATGCGCAGGCGGCGGAAGCCCAGCCCCACCTCGCCCTTGACCAGCGCGCCGGCGTCGTCGGGCCCGCGATGCGCCAGCAGGTCGCGCATGGCGGCGATCTCGGTCTCCAAGACCGGCTGGCCGTCGCGGCGGAAGAGGGCGACCAGGCCGCACATGACCTATCCCAGCGGCCCCAGCGAGAGGTCGGGCTGCGCTCGCCCCGCCGCCAGGGCGCGGCCGCGCGCCTGGTCGAGCACCGCGATGACGCGGCGAGCGTTGTCGGTCCAGGCGAGCGACGCGGCGGCCCGCGCCGCGGCCGCCGCGCCCAGGCGGCGCCTGAGTGCCGGACGGTCGACCAGCCGCAGCACCGCCTCGACCAGGGCCCCGAGGTCGCGCGGCGGGAACAGCACACCTTCCTCGCCGTCGGCGAGCACCTCGCAGAGCGGCCCGTGACGCGGCGCCACCACCGCCTTGCCGGCCGCCATCCATTCGATCACCTTGAGCGGGCAGGCGTAGAAGCTCGTCTCCGGGAGCACCCCGACGTCGAATGCCGCCACCAGTCCCGGCACGGCCGCATGCGGCACCGCGCCGGTCGTCACCACCCGGGAGCCAAGCGGCGCCAGCCGCTGCCGCGCCTGCGCCGCGCCGGGGCCGTCGCCGACCAGCAGGAAGCGCACCTGCGGCCGCACCTCGGCGACGCGCAACGCCATGTCGGCCAGCAGCTCCACGCCGTGAAACTTCTGGAAGGACCCCACGAAGCCGATCACCACCTCGTCCTCGACGGCCGCCGCGTCCGTGTCGCCGTGCGGCGCACCACACGTCTTCCCGTACGCCCCAGCGCCCGTCTGTCCGTACGCCGCCATGCACGTCTCCTCCGCTGCCGGATTGGTGAGCAAATGGCGCGCCAGGGGCGAGATCTCGTTGTCGGGACGGAAGGCAGCGAGGTCGGCGCCGTTGGGGACCACCACGATCTTGTCCGCCGCCCATCCCCGCAGCCGGTGGCGGACCAGCAGATGCTCCCGCAGCGCCGTCGATACCGTGGTCACCGCATCGGCCCGGCGCAGCTTGAAGCCCTCGAGCCAACCGGCCACCAGCGGCAGATGGAGGTGCTCGTCGAAGTAGAGCGCCAGCTCGGCGGCCGGGGCGTTGATCTCGTAGACCAGCGGCAGGCCCAGGCGCGACGCCACCAGCGCCGTCGAAGCGGTCAGGGAATGATCGCGCACCAGCAGCACGTCGGGGCGCGGGCCGGCGGCCAGAAGCGCCAGCTCGTGGTGGAGGTAGAGGGCGTTCCACATCAGCTCCTTCGGCTCGTGGAGGTAGCGGCCCAGGCGCTGCCGCGCCGCCCATCGCAGGCGGCGGGCGACCGGCGCCGAGGACGACGATCGCCAGGACCGCGACAGGTGGGTCGGGGGCGGCGGTGCCAAATTGATGGCGTGGACTGTGATCTGGTGGCCGAGCGCGGCGGCCGCGACGGCAAACTGCCGCACGTGGTGCAGGGCCGTGTCGTCGCCGTAGAGGTAGTGGAGGTAGGCGATGCGCATCGGCTCCTCCGTCACGCCGCCGGCACGACCGCCCGCGGGCCATACCGCCGCGATCGCCGCCAGGTCTCGCGGTAGATCGCCTCGTAGCTCGCCACCATGCGCGGCCCGGTGTAGGCAGCGAGGAACCGCCGGCGGGCGGCCTGACCGAGCCGCTCCCGCAGCCCGGGCTCGGCCGCCGCCCGCTGCAGCGCCGCCGCAAGCTCGCCGGCCGCTGCCGGCCGCACGATCAGCGCCTCGCCGTCGGGACGGACCGCCTCCACGATGCCCGGCAGGCCGCTGGCGACGATGCAGCGCCCCGCCGCCATCGCCTCGAGCAACGCCATCGGCAGCCCTTCCGAAACCGAGCTGAAGACCACCACGTCGAACGCCGGCAGCAGGCGCGCCACGTCGTCGCGGCTGCCCGCGAAGACCACCTGCTCGCCGAGGCCGGCCGCCGCCGCCCGGGCGCGCAGCTCCGGGGCCAGGGGCCCGTCCCCGAGCACCGCCAGCCGCACCGGCCCGGGCAGCGCCGGCAGCGCCTGCGCCAGGGCGGCAATCAGGAAACGGTGTCCCTTGAGCGCCACCAGCCGGCCGACGGTCGCGAAGGTCAGGGCCGTGGCCGGGAGCCCGAGCTCGGCACGTAGCCGCGCCACCGCCGCGGGACCGGCAGCGGGCAGCGGCGGCACGGCGATGCCGTTGGCCACCGTGCGCATCGGCTGCGCGGTGCGCCACCCACGGTACGAGGCGCAGACGCTGTCGCCGCAGGCCACCACCTGGCCGGCGCGCGCCAGCAGCCAGCGGTAGCCGGCCTGCTGCAGGCGGCTCAGGAGCGTCCGCTCGCTGTGCAGCGTCATCACCACCGGCAGGGCGCCCGCCGCCTGGGCGGCCAGGTAACCGTGCAGGCTGTCGCCGAACAGGTGGGTGTGGACCACATCGATGCCGTCGGCGCGCATCGCGCGCGCCAGCCGCGCCACCCATCCCGGATCGAGCTTCGGCAGGCGGCGCGGCAGCACCCGCACCCGGGCGCCCGCCGCCTCGAGCCGCGGCAGCAGAGCGCCGCCCTCGCAGGTGTAGACGAAATAGGTGAGCTCGCCGCGCCGGCCGGCGACGATCTGGCGGATGACCTCCTGGGCACCCCCCAGGCCCAGGCCGTGGATGCAATGCGCCACTCTCATCGGCGTACGCTCCCCTTGAAGCCACCGCCGCCGGACTGCGGACGGCCCGCCGTCTGGCGGCGCGGCGTGAAGGGCACAGCCGCCGGCCGCGCGGCGGTGGCGGCGGCCGCCGGCGCTGCCGGCCGCCGGCGAGGCCCCCGCACCTCGGGGCCGGCGGCGGCCGCGGCCGGATCGGGGCCAACGGAGGCAACGGAGCCAGCGGGGCCAGCGGCCTCAACGGAGCCAGCCGCGTCAACAGAGCCAGCCGCGGCGGCTGCGACGGCCGTAGCCAGCCGCGGCGGCGCCAGGGCGAGCCCGATCAGCAACCACAGCTCCTTGCCGACGGCCGGCAGCAGGATCACGGTGTCGTCGAAGTTGTGGACCATCAGGGCGGCGAGCGCCGCGGCCGTCAGGGCGTCGAGCAGCCTGTCGGTGCCCGGCGGGCCCGCCGCGCGGTCCCCGCCGGCCGCCGCGAGGGCCAGGGGAACGCGCCGGCGGCTCCGCTTCAGGCGGCGCAGGGTCTGGAAGATCGCCAGCACGCCCAGGCCGAGATAGAGGCCCAGCGCCGGCAATCCGCTCATCACCGCGATGGCGATGTAACCGTTGTGCGGAGTGTTGCCGGTCTGCCCGAGGCTGAGGTCGACGTAGCTCCCGGTGCCGAGCCAGGGATGCGCCTCCACCATGGCCCAGAAGTGCGGCCAGCGTTCCTTCATCCGCCACTGGAACGTGTCCTCGTCCATCGGATGGGCGATGGTGAGGAACCGCTGCACGTTGGGCCCATGCAGCAGGCCCGGGCGCGCGGCGACGGCCAGCGCCGCGGCGGCCAGCACCCAGGGCGCCAGGCGCAGCAGGCGGCGCCGGCCGGGCTCGCGCCGCACGGCCTGCCACAGCAGCATCGCGGTGCCCACGCACACCGCCATCAGGGCGCCGCGCGAGCCGCTGTAGAGCATCACCCGCCCCAGCAGCAGCAGGCTGGCGAGATACGCCGCCTTGCGCCACCGCCGGTGCTCCGAGATCAGGCCGGCGGCGGCGATCAGCATCGGCACCACCAGCAACGCGCCCAGGGTGTTGGGGCTGTCGAAGGGCCCCTGGGACCGCAGGCCCTGGAAGCCCTCCCGCAGCCCCAGAGCGGCGCAGACGTCGCCGCCCACGAGCACCGCGTCGAGCACCATCCAGGCCCGCGGCGCCTTGCCGAGCAGCAGCGCGACGAGGGGGAAGTACAGGATGGGCTTCCAGCAGTAACGGTAGAGCTGATAGCAAATGCGCGCCGGCCCGTTCAGGATGTCCTGGTTGATGGGCGCCGCGACATAGGCGGCGCACAGCGCCACGCCGAGCGCCAGCCACAGCGCGGTCGCGCCCGGCGGCGGCAGCGACCGCCGGCCACCGAGGCGCCCGCGCAGCACGACCGCCAGCACCAGGCCGCCGATGACCAGGTCGCCGGGATCCACCCGCACTCCCCCGACGAGCCACTGGCCGGGCAGGAAGACCAGCGCGAGGTCGAGCATCAGCAGCGTC
Organism: Thermoanaerobaculia bacterium; assembly: GCA_035544375.1. Taxonomy (GTDB): domain Bacteria; phylum Acidobacteriota; class Thermoanaerobaculia; order Multivoradales; family UBA5704; genus JASLEW01. The sequence goes on along the minus strand of DATKFK010000804.1, from coordinate 4,712 downwards.
TGGAAAGGCGCGGCCAGCGCCAGGAGCACCACCAGGCCCGCCGCCGGCCCGAAGAGCGCTGGCGACAGCAGCAGGTCTTTCATGCCGCCGCCTCGGGAGGCAGCTCCCGGCCCCGTGTCTCGATCAGCGTGCGCACCACGGCCGCGAGCGCGCCTTCGCGGCGCGCGGCGCCGAAGCGGCCGACGATTCGCTGCCGCGCCGCGCCGCATGGCGACTGCCCCAGCGCTTCGACGATGGCGCGCGCCGCCTCGCCCGGGCGCCCCGGCGCCACCAGGCGGCCGGTATCGCCGACCACCCACGGCAGGGCGCCGGCGCTGGTCGCGACCGGCACGCAGCCGCACGCCATGGCCTCGGCTAGCGCCACGCCGAAGCTCTCCCGGCGCGACAGCTGCGCGTAGACCGCGGCGCGCCGGTACCAGTCGCGAAGCTCGGCGGCGCCCAACCGCCGGCCGGGGATCTCGAGGTTGCCGCCGGCCTTGCGCAGCAGCCGCTCGGCGAGCGCGTCGTCCTCGCAGGGGCCGAGGATGGCGAAGCGGGCGCCGGGCACCAGCCGCGCGCAGTCCGCGAACAGGTCGAGACCCTTGACCTGGGAGGTCGCCGCGGCGACGGTGGCGACGGTGACCACCAGGCGCTCGCGGGGGATGCCGTCCGGCGAGAAGAAGTCGCCGTCGATACCCGGCGGGATCACCCGCATGCGGCCGCCACAACCCAGGGAACGGATCTCGGCCGCCAGCAGCTCGGACGTGGGCAGCAGGGCATCGGCCCGCCCGAGCGCCCTCTCGACCCGCCGGCGGTCGCGGCGGCCGCGCAGCGCGCCATAACCCAGCGCCGGCAGCGAGGCCATCTCGTAACCGCCGACCACCAACGCGGACGGAACCCGAAACAGGCGGGCGAGCCACAGGATCGCCGGCGTGTCGTAGGGGTCTGCAAACCAGACATAGACGAGGCGGACGCCGCCCGCCGCCAGCCGCCTGGCGAGCGCCGGCAGCAACCGCCGGCGCGACGGCAGCTCGTGGCGCGACAGCACCTCGACGCCGAAGTGCTGCGCCAGGATGCCGACGTCGTGCTCGACGAAGGTCAGGGAGCGATTGGGCGCCACCAGGAGGACCTGGGGGGGCCGCGGCGGCGCGGCAGCGGCCGTGGTCGCGGCCATGGCGGTCGTGGCGTCTGCGACCGCAGGCTGCGCGATGGAGACGGCCCGGCTCGACACGCCTATCTGCCTGGCGAGGTGCCGCTCACCAGGCGGCGCAGCCAGTTGGGGAGGGTGTGGCGCGGCTCGCTGACCACCAGGCCGAGCAGGCGGCAGCCGCTGGCTTCGGCGATGCGGATGGCGCGGCGCAGCGAGTCCCGCGGCGTCACGGCAGACTCGACGACCAGCACCAACCCGTCGCAGGCCCTGGCCAGCAGCGCGGCATCGGCGGCGCCGTCGAGCGGCGGCGCCTCGACCAGGATGAAGTCGACGCTGCCGCCCGGATGCTCGAACCAGCGGCTGAGGCCGGAGGCGGAACCGCCGGCACGGAACGATTCCACGGCGCCGGGGGACGCCGCGGCGGGGACGCTCGGCGCCGGCGCGACGGCAACGGCATCGCCGGCGCCGGCAACGGCATTTCCGGGAGACGCGCCGGCGCCGGCAGCGGCGCCGCTCGGCACCCCGCCGTCCTGGCCCTTGGCGCCGGCGGCAACGGTGCCGGAGGGGGCGGCGGAGCGGGAGCCGCCGCCGAGCCGCCAGTCACCGCGTCCCGTCGCCGTCAGCCCGACCACGCGCCGCTGCTGCAGCACCGGCCGGCCCGGCGTCCCTCCCAGCTCGGCCGAGAACAGGCGCAGGCCGGCATCGCGCGCGGCCTCGGCGAGGCCGTCGGCGATCCGCAGGGCGCCGGCGCCGCTGGCGGCGCCGGCGATCACCACGGTCGGGACCGGCTTGTCGATCGCGGCCCGCAGGTAGGAGAGGAGCCCGGCGCACTCCTGCCTGCGGGCCTGCTCCTGCTCCCGGGTCAGTGTCTGCGCCCCCAGGGGCGCCGCCAGCTCCCGCGGCCCCTGCACCCGCTGCAACCAGCGAGACTCGAGGCGCCGCGCCGGGCGGCCGCCGGCGATGCCGGCGACCGCCGACACGACCCCCGCGGCGGCGGCCGCGGCGCCGCCCGACAGGCGCTCGAGAAAGGAGCCGTGGTGCGCCGCCCGGGCCGAGGCTGCAGGGGCCGTCGAAGCCGCGGGCGGCCGTTGCCGCGAGGGCCCCACGACCCCCGCGGGGGCGGTTCCGCCGTCCTGGCGCTCGCGCTCGCGATTGCTGTGCTGCGGCATCGTCATCCTCGCTCCTGTGGCGCGGCGGCGTCCGCCGCGCGGTTCAGCCGGCGATGCTCTCGATCACCGGCACGCCGGTCATGCGTTCGGCCTGGGTGCCGCTGTTGACCGCCGGGTCGAACCTCTCGCGCAACAGCGCCAGGGCGGTGCCCAGGGCAAAGCTGGCGAGGACGCCGACGATCATCTTGTACTGGTCCTTGGAAGGCTCCGGGCTGTTGGGGATCTCGGCGCGCTCGAGGATGCTGATGTTGACCAGCCCCGACTGGTCGAGCGCGGTGGTGAGCCGCGCCTCCTCGCCCTTCTTCATGTAGTCGAGGTAGGCGTCGTTGGCGCTCTTCTCGTCGTTCTGCAGCCGCTCGAGCTCCGGCGTCACCTCGGCGAGCCGGGCAAGCTGGCCGCGCACCCGCGCCTGCTCGCCGCTCAGGGCCTTGACCCGTGCGGTGAGCGCCGCCATCTCGGCCTGGCGCTGCACGAGCTCGATTTCGACCGCCTGGTACGTCGGGTTGACCGCGGTCTTGCTGCCCGCCATCTGTTCGACACTCTGTCCGGAGAGGAGCTTGCGGGTCTCCGCGATCTGCGAGTCGAGCTCGCGCACCGGCGTGCTGGTCGGCGTGTACTTGGTGATCGCCTCGCTGCGCTGGATCTCGAGCGTCGCCAGGCGGCCCTCGAGCAGCTTTGCCCCTTCGCTCTGCCGCATCTCGGACTCGGAAGCGATCTTCTCGGGATGACGGCCGATCTCGCTCCTCAGGTAGCCCACCCGCGCCTGGGCCTCGGCCAGCAGCGCCCCGGCGGCGGTGCGCTCGCTGTCGAGCTGCGCCAGCGCCTTGTGCAGGTCGGCGTCGTCGCCGGGTGCCAGGTCTGAGCCCTGGCGCTCGCGGAACCGGTTGAGGGCGTCGCGGGAAACCTCCAGCCGGTGGAAGACCACGTCACGCTGACCCTGGTAGAAGCGCCGCGTGCCGGGTTGCTCTTCGAGGCGGGCGATGCGCTCGACGTGCTTGGCGAGCAGCGTATTGACGAAGTTGGCGGCCCAGCGCGGGTCCTGGCCGCGGTAGGCGACCTCGATGACGTTGGTGTCCTCGACCCGGTTGGTCTCGATGTCCCGGCTCAGATCGCGCACCCTCTGATCCAACGGGTCGGGAGGCGGCAGCCCGTGCGAGCGGCGGTAGAGGGCGGCTATCGGATTGCTGGCGGATGGATTGCCGGCGGAATTGCCGGCCGCGCCGCTGCCCGGCGCCGGGGCGCCCGCCGGCGGTGGCGCTGCCGGGGTTGACGGAGCCAGGGCCGGGTCCTGCAAGACCTCCTTGACCAGCGCCGGGCTCGACAGCAGGGCCATCTCCGACGAGATGGCCTTGTCGGCCATCGCGTCACCTCGCGGCGTCGAGACGCGCTGCGCGCCGAGCATGATCGTGGCATGGGCGCGGTAGACCGGGGGCGAGAACCAGATCCACGCCGCGATCGCCAGGCTGCCCGCCAAGCCGACGGTCATCACCAGCCGGCGCCGGCGCCAGACGGTTTCCAGGTGCTGCAGCCACTGGATGGAGCTCTCTTCGACCATCACGCACCTCTCGGCAGGTCAATGGCTGCTGCCGTTGCTGCTGGGGCCGACGTAGAAGCCGAGGCCGGGGCTGACAGGCAGCAGCTGCTTGATGTACTGGTCGACGAAGACGTCGACGGACGCGATGCGGCTGCGCGGCACGAAGATCACGTCCATCGCCTGCAGCATCACGTCGCGGTCGGGACCGGCGCCGCTTTGCAGGGGCCGGACGTCGATGGTGCGGCCCAGCGGCTTGCCGGCGTCGGGCCGGATGAGCACCACCTGCTGCGGGCGGGCGGTGGGCAGCAGGCCGCCGGCCTCCTGCAGCGCCGCGAACAGCGAGAGCGGGCCTTTCATGACGATCATCCCCGGCTTGCTGACCTCGCCGCCGACCCAGACGCGCTGGCTGCCGAACTCCTTGACCACCACGACGATCTGCGGGCTGCGCAGCTCGCCGGTGTAGCGGCGCGTCAGGTCCTGGTCGAGCTCGGCGGGCGACAGGCCGGCGGCCTTCACGTCGCCGACGAACGGCAGCGAGATGGCGCCGTCGGGCCGGATGGGCACGTCCTCGTTGAGCTCGGCGTTGCCGTAGAAGCGGATCGACAGCACGTCGCCGGGCAACATCTTGTAGGACGTGGCCGGCGCCGGCGGCAGCGGCGCCTGCTCGATTCTCGGCGCCCCGACTGGCGTGTAGGTGCTACAACCGGCCAGCGTGGAAGTGATCACGGCCAGCGCGATGGCCAGGTTGCGGAAACGGCCGAGGCGGCTGATCATTGCGAGTATCACCTGGTGCATAGCTACCTCTGTGGGGAGCGACGTTCCTGCAAGTCGCTACGCCCTCGTGCTAGAGCAGGAATGATGCCAGATGAAAACGCGGCGG
>DATKFK010000803.1:0-17916 GCA_035544375.1 Thermoanaerobaculia bacterium | reverse complement strand
GACCTTGGCGGGGTCCGGGAAGCTGACGGGCTTGGGCAGGCCGTCGCCGGGGTACTCTCCGGCCAGAACGACATCGATGTTGACGCCGAACTCGGTGTCCCGAAAGCCCTTGCTCCCAGGGAACTTCTGGACGTAGCCACGGCCAAGATGCTTCTGCTTGAACTCCTCGAGACCCTCCGACGTCAGCAAGAGGTTGATGTCCACGGTCGTCCGCTCGTAGCCATAGGCGTTGAGGGCGAGCGCGCCGATCAGCGCATAGGGGATACCGTCCTCCTGTAGAAGGTGCATCAACGAATCCAGAAGCGCGATTCAGCAGCGCTTGCGGCCGACCTCCGGGCCATTGCCAAGCGCGCGGCTGCCCACGTGAAGCGTCCGTATCTCGATCATGCCGAACTGCTGTATGACGAGCGCGGGCTGCCCAAATGATCCTGGATTCCTCGCCGATCGTCGCCATCCTCACGGGGGAGACGGATGCCGAGCTGTATATCCAGGCCATCAGCCGTGCTGCGCGGTGCCGAATCTCCGCGGGGAACTTCATCGAGCTCTCGATTGTCCTCGAGAGCCAATTCCCCGTTGAAGTCCTCCGGCAATGCGACGCGCTGTTTCGCCGGGTTGGCATCGTGATCGAACCAGTGACTGTCGAACACGCGCATCTCGCGCGGCAGGCCTTTCACGACTTCGGCAAGGGCCGGCACCCGGCCGGGCTGAATTTCGGCGACTGCTTCGCCTATGCGCTCGCCAAGCAGACTGGCGAGCCGCTCCTTTTCAAGGGGAACGACTTCAGTCAGACTGACGTCGTCTCCGCCCTATGACGCCTTACGCCTGACGACCGAAGGCGGCGGGTGGTCGGTCAAGACGAACGGCATGACAGCTTCAACACTAGCTCTTATGGACGACCTCGAACGAATACCCGTCGGGGTCGAATACATCGGCGGCATAGTATCCCGGATAGTATTCCAGCCGTGCGCGGGGAGAAATGTTGTCCCTGGCACCAGCGGACATTGCGGCTGCGTAGAATTCATCGACCTTGGTTTCATTTTCGGCCGCGAAACCCCAGTGAATGGCCGCCGGATCAGGCTTCCCTTGCTTGATCCAGAAGAACGCCTTCTTGCCGTCACCAAATCCCCACAGGTCGGGATGACCGTGTTCGCCCTTGTACGGCATGAAGAACTTGATATTAAGAGGCTGCAAGGCCGCCTCATAGAAGGCCAGCGAACGCTCGATATCGCTGACCGTCAGAATAATGTGGTCGAGCATCGCTCTCCTCTCCCAGGTCCTCAGTGCTCCACATCAAGCTTCGCGGAGCTTCGTAAGGAGGTCCATCAGGGCCACGGTTGCCCGCCCCCTCGTCGCGCGCGGGCGGCGGTGATGCCCCGGCTGCCGCGCGTATGCGCCGATGACCAGGATTCAGGCGCCGGTGCTCGCCTGGTCTCCTCGCGACCGCCAGCGGCCTGGCGTCGTCCCCTCCCACGCCCGGAAGGCTCGATAGATGGAGTTCGGATCTTCGTAGCCGACGAGGTGCGCCAGCCGGCTGATCTCGATCGCCTCCTGCTGCAGGTAGGTCCGCGCAAGCTCCTGCCGCGCCTCGCCGAGCAGCTGCCGGAACGTCGCTCCTTCCTCGGCGATCCGGCGCTGTAGCGTACGGCTGCTCATGCCGAGCTCCCGCGCGACGGCCTGGATGTCCGGTCGGTTGCCGGCAAGCAGGCGCTTGAGCGTCCATTTCACCTGCTCGCGAACGGCCCCGCCCGCCTGCTGGCCCGAAAGCGCCTTCACCAGCGACGGCTGAAGCATCTCGAGGAGCTCCGGGTTGTGCGTGACGAACGGGCGAGCGAGATCGCCGGCGCGCAGCACCAGCGCGTCGCGCGCCGCGCCGAAGCTCACGACGCAGCGGAAGAAGTCTTCGTGGACCCGCCGCGGACCGCGCCGCCGCACGAGCTCCACGCGGACCGGTGTCAGCGCCGTCTGCGTCCCACGGCGCCCGAGCTCGAGGATCAATGCGAGCGTGGCGTCCACGAGCAGCGGCGGGGTCGGTTCCCGTGCGTGCGGCCATGCGAGCTCGACAGAGCATTCTCCGCCGGCCTCGTGGACGCGGATGTCCTCGGGAGCACATAACTGCTTGAACCGGATGAGGCGGCCAAGCGCATCGCGGTAGTCGCGAGCATGAAACGAGGCGAGGGTCGCCGGCGGCAGCTGACTGACCTGCAACTCGCGCGCGAGGCGCAGCCCGAGGTCCGGTTGCGGGCGCAGCTCGGCGATGCTGCGCCAAAGCGCGAAGAACTGCGCCGTGTTGACGGAGGTCCTGTCGCCGCTGTAGAGCGCGTGCGGCAACCTGCCCTGGCGCAGCACGGACATGGGGGTGAGCCCCAATCCCTCGAGCCAGATCCAGACAACCTTCGGGACCCTGAAACGGTCCGGAACGCGAACCGTGGTCATCGTGCCCTCGTGCCCCGCCGGCCGCGGCTCCGTCGCCAGTCGCGGCACTCCCTGCTGGTCGGCCGCGGCTCCGACCAGCAACGAGTGTCGCGACTGGCGACCATCGGAGCCGCGACCGCCCGTCGCCAGTCGCGGCACTCCCTGCTGGTCGGAAGGTTAGCACGGCCCGCCAGAGGATGGCGCGTCATGCAAGTACATTGGCGCGGGCCGCCATTACCGCCCGGGTCCGGAGGCGCGAGACTCTTCTCTGCCGCACGCTGTCGCCAGCGACGGGGGGGGGCGGCGGCTGTGAGGACGACGAGAGGAGGCAGGGATGAGCGCCACAGCGCAGCCGCTGTCGTTTGCCGGGACGGTCACCACGCGCGTGCGGGTCAACGGCAGGGCGATGTCGGTCACCCATGAGCCGCGAGTCTCCCTGCTCGACCTGCTGCGGGAGCGGCTTCAGCTCACCGGCACCAAGAAGGGGTGCAACGAGGGGGCATGCGGGGTTTGCACGGTGCTGGTGGACGGGCGCCGCGTCAATGGGTGCATGATCCTGGCCGCCTCCTGCGATGGTCGCGAGGTCACCACGGTCGAAGGTCTGGCCGGCCCTGACGGCAGCTTGCACGCCGTGCAGCAGGCGTTCATCGATCACGACGCCTTCCAGTGTGGTTACTGCACCCCCGGCCAGCTGGTCTCGGCCGTCGCCTGTATCCGGGAAGGGCATACGGGCTCCGCGGCGGAGATCGCCGAGTGGATGAGCGGCAACATCTGCCGCTGCGCCGCCTACCCCCAGATCGTCGCCGCCGTGGCGCAGGCGGCGCAGGCGGCAAGGGGGATGAATCATGCGTGACTTCGCCTATGCGCGCGCCGCCGATCTGACCCAGGCGGTGGCGGCGCTCGCGGATGGAGCGGTCGCCATTGCCGGCGGCACCGAGCTCCTCAACTGGATGCGTTTAGGCATCGCCGACACCGATGCCGTCGTCGACATCGGCCGGCTGGCGGAGCTGCGAGGTATCGCGGTCGAGGGCGACCTCCTCCGCATCGGCGCGCTGGCGACGCTCAACGAGATCGGCGAAAGCGAGCTGGTGCGCACGGCGGCGCCCGTCCTCGCCCAGGCGTGCCTCAAGGCCGCGTCGGCTCAGCTGCGCAATCTCGCGACGATCGGCGGCAACGTTCTGCAGAAGACGCGCTGTCCGTACTTCCGGGCGGAGGCGGCCGCCGCCGGCGCGATGCCGTGGCCGTGCAACAAGCGTGCTCCGGGAACGGGTTGCGCGGCCAGGGACAGCGGCTACGCGCGCCTGGCGCTCTTCGGCGGCACCGACGAGTGCGTCGCGACGCAGCCGTCGGACCCCGCCGTGGCGCTGGCGGCTCTCGACGCCACCGTGCACGTGGCCGGCGCCGCCGGCACGCGCCAGATCCCGATGACGGACTTCCATCTGACGCAGGAAGAGGCGGCGCGAGCTCGGCCGCCTGGGGCGGGCGGCCCCGGCGGCCCCCCCGGCCCCCCTGGAGACGCCGCCTCCGTGGTCATGGAGAACCGCCTGCGGCGTGGCGAGCTGATCGTCGGGTACAGCGTACCGATCGGCGACGTGTCGCGGCACTCGGCGTATCTGAAGGTGCGCGAGCGCGAGTCGTATGAGTACGCGCTGGTCGCGGTCGCCGCCGCGGTGGCGCGCGATGGCGCACGCATCCGCACCGTGCGCATCGCGCTCGGGTCCGTGGCCCAGAAGCCGTGGCGGCTGACGCCGGCCGAGACAGCGCTCGCCGGCCAGACGCTCGACGCATCGTCCATCGACCGCGCCCTGGAGACGGCACTCGCCGCCGCGCGCCCCCCGGCCGGCAACGAGTTCAGGGTGGTGCTGGCGAGGAACGCCGCGCGTCGCGCCCTGCTGGCCGCGGGAGGTGTCCAATGAGCGAGCCGCAAGAGGCTGCCGCCCCGATCGTCGGACAGGACCTTCGGCCCACCGCGGGCATCGGGGCGCCGATCCCCCGCCGCGACGGACGCGCGAAGGTCACCGGTGAGGCGAAGTACGCCGGCGAGGAGGTGTCCCCCGGCACCTTGCACGCCGTGGTGGTCGCCTCGTCCATCGCCCGCGGGCGCTTGACCGGGCTGGATGCACGGGACGCGCTGGCCGTGCCTGGCGTGGTGGCGGTGCTCACTCACCAGAACGTCCCCAAGCTCGGACCCACGTCGGTGCTGCCGTTCGGTCAATCCCACCTGCCCATGCAGAGCGCGGAGATCCGCTACGAGGGAGAGCCGCTGGCGCTGGTGCTGGGGGAGACCCTGGAGGCCGCGGCTGAAGGGGCGGCCTGCCTGCGGCCAACCTACGAGCGGCTTCCACATGCCAGCTTCGAAGACGGCCGGGAGCTCGTGCCGCCCGGCGGCAGCGAAGGCAACGGCTTCGCCATCATGGAGATCGACGCCCGGAAAGGCGAGGTGGAGGCCGCCTTCGAGAAGGCAGCGGCGGCGATCGATCAGACCTACCTGACACCTTGTCGCCACCACAACGTCATGGAGCCGTCGGCGACGGTGGCCGAGTGGCGCGGCGACACGCTCGAGGTGCGCGACGCCACGCAGTGGACGTACGGGGTCCGCTACGGGCTGTCGGCGGTGTTCGGGATCCCTCCCGAAAAGGTCCACGTCCGCTGCCCCTACACCGGCGGGGGGTTCGGCTCCAAGGGCACCGTCTGGGCCCACCAGGTCCTGGCGGCCCTTGCCGCCAGGACCTCGGGCCGGCCGGTCAAGCTCGCGCTCGCGCGCGCGAATTGCTTCACCGGTTGCGGCTATCAGCCCATGATGCGGTCGCGCGTGCGGCTCGCCGCCGATCGTGACGGCGCCCTGACCGCCGTCGCCCACGAGACGGCGAATCTGACCTCCCAGTTCGACGATTACGTCGAGTTCGGCAACGCCGGCGCGCGCGGTCTGTATGCCACGCCGGCGCTCCTCGTGCGCACGCGAGTGGTCAAGGCGGACGTCAGCACGCCCACGGCGATGCGTGCCCCCCACGAGGGGCCCGGCATGTTCGCGTTCGAGAGCGCCATGGACGAGCTGGCCGTCGAGCTCGACGTCGATCCGCTCGAGCTGCGCCTGCGCAACCACGCGGAAGCCGATCCCTTGGCGGGCAAGCCTTTCTCGTCCAAGAAGCTGCTGGAGGCGTACGCCGAAGCCGCGCGACGCTTCGGCTGGTCGCGGCGTCCGCGCGCGCCCCGCTCCATGCGAGACGGCGACAAGCTCATCGGCTGGGGCATGGCGTCGGCCATCATGGGGGCCAACCGCATGGCCGCCAAGGCGCGCGTCCGCTTCGCTGTGGACGGCGCGGTCACCGTCGAGGCGGGATGCCAGGAGATCGGCAACGGGGCCGCAACGGTGCTGCCGCAGGTCGCCGCCGAGGTGCTGGGGATTCCGGCGGAGCGGATCGAGCTGCGGCGCGGCGATACCAGCCTGCCGGAGACCGGCGGCACCTTTGGCTCGTCGACCACCATGTGCGTCGGCTCCGCGGTCGCGGACGCCGCGGAGAAGCTCAAGGCGCGGATCGGTGCGCTGGCCGCGGCGAGCGGCGCAAGCGGCACGAGCGGCGCGGTCTCACCGGAACGGTGGGGCGCCATCCTGGGCGAGATGGGAGTGGCGGAGGTCGTCGCCGAGGGCGCCTTCGCTCCCGATGGAGCGCCGTACGATCTGAACGGCAGCCAGTCCAGGTATACCATCCTGACCTGGGGCGCCGTGTTCGTCGAGATGGAGGTGGATGAGGCGCTCGGGCTGGCGAGGATGCGCCGCTGTGTCGCGGGGTACTCGATAGGGCGAGTCGTCAACCCGCGCACGGCGCGGTCGCAGGTCATCGGCGGGATCATCTGGGGTTACGGGCGCGCCATGCTGGAGGAGAGCGCGATCGATCGCCGCTATGGGCGATTCCTGTCGAAGAACCTCTCCGGCGTGATGCTGCCGGTCAATGCCGACATTCCGCGTGACATCGACGTCTTCTTCGTCGCCGAGCATGACCAGCATGCCTCGAAGATCGGGGCGCGCGGGGTCGGGGAGGTGGGCGAGGTCGGCGTTGCGGCGGCGATCGCCAATGCTCTCTATCACGCGACCGGCAAACGCATCCGCAGGCTGCCGGTGCACGTCGAGGATTTGCTCGCCTGAACCTGCAGAACGCCCCGGACATCGGGCTGAAACGGCCGCGGATGAGGCGGGCAGCCGGCTCGCGTCGCGCCTCTGCAGCGCCACGGCAAGGACTTACGACGACCGCGCGCTCAGCGGTTCGTTCCTGCAGGCTGCGAAGGATTCCTCGAGCGGAGCTGGCTCACCTTGGCGATCTCATCGAAGTGATCGTCAACGTGGAGAAGCTCGGCCTGCGCGTGGATGGCACAGGCTGCAATGATCAGGTCGGTGGCGGGGACGGTGCGTCCGCGACGCCGGAGGTCGAAGCCGATGCTTGCGGCGAGGTCGAAGTCCCGGTCTTCCAGCGTCAGCCTGTGAAAGGCGCCGAAGCTTGTGAGCAAGGCCTGCCGCTCTCGCTCGTCGGCCGCAAAGCCGACGACCTCTACGAAAACGACGCCATTGAAGGCAAGCGCATCATCGGTGATGGCCGCGGCAACCGCTTGCTGAACCGCGGGTGAACCGCCTCGCCGGAAATACTCGATCAGAGCCGAGCTGTCAGCGAGGATCATCCCTCTTCACGCAGACGCCGCAGCTCAGCGAGGTCACCCCGGAGCTGGAATTGACCGCGTTGCCGGAGGGCCTCGGCCAAACGGTGCCGGCGTACCGCCTCTGCCAGCGCGGTCCGGATGGCCTCGGCGCTAGTCTTGGTTCCGAGCACATCCTTCGCCTCCTCAAGCAGTGCATCGTCGATAGTCACCGTCATCCGAGTCATCTGCACCTCCACGGTGCACCAACATTATACACCAGGCGTACTCACCAACCGAAGTCACCTATCTGCGGCCTTCGGCCAGGGTCCTCGGGTCTCGGGGTGGCCGCCGGCTTCCCGCCCGGGCAAGGCGGCTGGGGGTCCCGCCGCACACAGCGGCTGCCCGCCATCGTCTTCAAGCAGGAATAAAGCGCTCGCCTGGCTGATCTGGGAGCCGGAGGCACATTCGGGGGCGCACGGCGCAAGTCGTGGCCCGCTGGATGCAGCCGCCGCACGCACCCTGCAGAGCGGCAATCGGCCGCTTGCGCCCACGGCCCTGCCACGGGCAGAAACTCACGAGCCTCGGCGCTCATTGCTTCTGTGGAGACGACGATGTCCGCATTCGAGCTTTTCGTACGTTGGACCGCCAGGTGCGCAGCAATCGCGCTCCTCGCGGCGCACCCGGCAGCAGCCACGGCACAGACCATCAGCCTGCCCGCGTTCGACGCGGGAGCCTTCAGCACGGCGTTCGACTTCATCGGCGACGGCCGGCTGGTCGCCTATACCGGCGACAACGTCTTCTTGCAAAACGCGGTCGGCAGCTCGAGCTTCACGCTGCTTGGCAGCGTGCCGTCGCAGTTCCGCGGAGGCAGCGATCCCGGCTTCATTCTCACGGCACCGGACGGGCTGTTCTTCATCCTCAGCGCCGGTGCCGGCGGTGCCAAGTTCCCCGACCCGAACTTCAACGGCAACACCTACCTCTTGCCGATTACCGGCGGCGAGGCCCAGCTCATCGCCCGGATCCCGCTCAGCTTCGCCGGCGCCTTCGGGCGCTCCTCCTCCGAGTTGTTGGTCGATCAGGGCAACGCCTTCCCCAGCCCGCCCAGCGCGACGAGCTCGCAGGTCGTTCGGCTCGACCTCGCGACCGGGCAGGTGCAACCTGTGGTCGCCAACATCCCCGGCCTGTCGGGGGGTGTGGGTATCGACCGCGAGGGCAATGTCTATACCGGCATCGGCTTCCTGCAGGGGAGGACCGGCGAGATCCATCGTTTCCGCAAGGAGGTTGTGGCCGAGGCGGTGAAGACCGGAGTGCCCGTCGACTTTGCAGCCGGCACCTTCGTCGCCACGAGCTTGAGCGCCGACCCTCTGCTCTTCGACCGCGGAGGCGACCTGCTGGTAGGTGGCGGCGACGTCAACACGCCGGGCGGCCAGTCCGGCTTCATCGCCGAGATTGACCCGCGCACCGGCGTTCTGGACCGCCAGATCGATCCTGAAGCCGGCGCCGGCGAGAAGAGCTTCGCCATCGCGATCGATCATCTCCGTGGTTGCACCTTGGCGGCATCCGACTTTTTCGACCCCATGCGCACCGTCTTCTTCGTCAGCGTCTGCGAGTAGCGCGGCGCTGCCGGAGTTGGCTGCTTGCCGCGCCCTGGAGGAGCCCCCCCAGGGCGCGGTCATCTAGGACGAGGGCGGCAGAAGGAAGCGGCAGCGAGGACCGGTGGCTCTGGCCAGCCGCTGATCGAGCGTCGCCAGGGGAAGGTCGCACTGCTCGGCCACTGCAACGTACCAGGCGTCATAGCTCGTAACGTTGGCCCGCAGCTCCCAGGCCCGCTCCGCGAAAGGTGCAAAGGACACCAGCTCGAGATCGAGCTGGAGAAGATCACGGGCAGCGGCACCGGCTTCCATCCGGCCAAGCCGGCCGCCGAGCTCGAAGCGGCGGAGGATGTTCGTGGCCTCGACGAGAGCCAGGTGGGGCGCGACCAGGCCGCCGGCTCGCACCACGTCCTCAGCCCACCTTCCCTCGGCTCCCGTATCCGACGTGGCGGCAACCAGAAGCGAGGCGTCGACGACCGCGCTCACCGGCGGTCCGCGTCACGATGGGTCAGGATCTCCTCCGGCGAGAGCCTGGTTCCTGCCGTCGCCTTGCGTTCCCGAATCCGCTCGAGCACCTTCTCGACCGGCGGGCGTGCAGCCAGGCGTTCAAGCTCGGCACGAAGGTACTCCTGCATCGACTTGCCCTGGAGAGCTGCCCGCGCGGCAAGCTCATTCCTCACCGCGTCCGGCACGTCACGGATGGTGATCTGGACACTCATGAATGCATTGTGACGCTGCCGACTGCGAAATACAAGCGCCTTGGGCCTGACGTAGGCCGCCTCCGGGGGTTGTTCTAGAGCTGCGCCGGCAACGTCAACCGCGCGCGCATGCCGCCGGCGGGTGAGCGCTCGAGGACGATCGTCCCGCCGTAGGCCTCGGCCAGGTCGCGGACGATGGCGAGGCCGAGGCCCGAGCCCGGCGCCGCCTCGTCGGCGCGGACGCCGCGCCGCAGCACCTGCTCCCAGAGCGCGGGGTCCAGGCCCTCGCCGTCGTCGTCCACGTCGATGACGGCGCGCGAGCCGTCGAGCGCCGGCGCCACCGTCACCCGCGACCTCGCCCACTTGCACGCGTTGTCGAGCAGGTTGCCGATCATCTCCTCGAGATCCTCCAGCGGCACACGCACGGCGAGGTCTGGCGCCGCCTCGACGGCGAAGGTGAGAGCGCGCGCGGCGTACAGCCGCTCCATGGTGCGAACCAAACCGGCCGCGGCGGTTGCGACGTTCGCCCGCGCCCCCGGTCCCGCACCGACCGCGGCGGCGCGAGCCTGTGCGAGATGGGAGTCGATCTGCCGCCGCATCCGCTCCACCTGCTTGCGGATGGAGACGGCGAGCCCGGGCTGGCCGGAGGCGTCGGCGCGCTCGATCTCCTGCGCGAGGACGGCGAGCGGTGTCTTGAGCCCGTGCGCCAGGTCGCCGGCCTTCGCCACCGCGCCGGCGATGCTCTTCTCGCGCTCGGCGAGCAGGTGGTTGAGGTCGTCGACGAGCGGCGCGACCTCGCTCGGGTACTCCCCTTCGAGGCGCGCCGAGCGCCCGTCGCGGACGTCGCCGAGACGCTCGCGCAGCAGGCGGAACGGCGACAGGCTGCGGTGGATGACCGACACGCCGGCAGTGACGAGCACCGCCCCGACGAGGATCAGGAGGCTGTTGTGGATGAGCAGCGCCCACCGCGGGTGCAGCCAGATGGTCGCGGTCCCGACGGCGCCGCCGGCGACGATGATGCCGGCGCTCCAGATCGCCGCGCCGAGGATCAGGCGGGCGTGCAGCGAGCGCGGCTTCACCCGTCCTCCATGCGGTAGCCGAGCCCGCGCACGGTGACGATCGCGCCGGCGCCGAGCTTCTTGCGCAGCCGCGCGACGAACACTTCGACCGTGTTCGAGCCGCGGTCGGCGTCGCGCGTGTAGATGTGCTCGGCGAGCTCGCTCTGCGAGACGACGCGGCCGCGCTGGTGCATGAGGTATGAGAGGACGCGCAGCTCGTGGCTCGTCAGATGGACCGGCGTGCCGCCGAGCGTGACGCGCGCGGCGCGCGGATCGAGCACGATCTCGCCGCAGCGGAGTGCCGGCGCGGCCTGGCCGCCGGCGCGACGGAGCAGCGCGCGCAACCGCGCCAGCACCTCTTCGATCTGGAATGGCTTCGTGACGTAGTCGTCGGCGCCGCTGTCGATGGCGACGACCTTCTCGTGCCAGCTGCCGCGGGCGGTGAGGACGAGGACCGGCGCGGTGACGCCGGCCTCGCGCCAGCCGCGGAGGAGCGTCAACCCGTCCATCCCCGGCAGGCCGAGGTCGAGAACCACCGCTGCGTAGCGTTCCGTGGCGCCGAGGAAATCCGCGCGCACGCCGTCGTTCGCACAATCGACCGCATAGCCGGCCGCGCCGAGCGCCTGAGCCAGCTGCCGCGCCAGAGCAGCCTCGTCTTCCACGACCAGGACCCGCACGGGACCCTTATAGCGCAGCTCCGGCTTAACGACACCTGAATACCCCGTTCAGGAGCCGTTCACCGCGCCTCGTGTAGCGTTCGGCGCATGATCGAGCTACGCCGTGTCACCAAGACCTACGCCACCCCGGCCGGACCGTTCCCGGCCCTCACCGAGATCGACCTCGACGTCGGGTCCGGCGAGCTCGTCGCCGTCACCGGCAAGTCCGGCAGCGGCAAGTCGACGCTGCTCAACCTGATCGGCGGCATCGACCGCGCGACCGCAGGCGACGTGACCGTGGCCGGCGTGCCGCTCGGCCGTTCGTCCGAGCGCGCGCTCGCCCGCTTCCGCGGCGCGACGGTGGGGGTCGTGTTCCAGTTCTTCCAGCTGCTGCCAACGTTGACCGTCGTCGAGAACGTGATGCTGCCGATGGATTTCCTGGGTGCGCGGCCGAGGCGCGAGCGCCACCAGCGCGCAATCGAGCTGCTCGCGCGCGTCGGGCTGGCCGACCGCGCGGACCAGCTGCCGGCGGCGCTCTCCGGCGGCCAGCAGCAGCGGGTGGCGATCGCGCGGGCGCTCGCCAACGATCCGCCGATCGTCACCGCCGACGAGCCGACCGGCAACCTCGACTCCGAGACCGCGCGGGCGGTGATCGAGCTGTTCCGCAGCCTTGCCGCCGCGGGCACCACCGTGGTCATCGCGACGCACGAGCGCGACATCGCCTGCCTCGCCAGCCGCACCTTAGCGCTCGCGGACGGCCGGCTGTGTGGAGCACCGCGGTCGTGACCGCGCTCACCGCGCGGTGGCGCAAGGTCCTCGGCGATCTCTGGCACGGCCGCACGCGCGCGGCGCTCGTCGTCGTGGCGATCGCGATCGGTCTGACCGGTTTTTTCGCCGTGCTCTCGACCTATGCCGTGCTCCGCCGCGAGCTGAACCGCGGCTATCTCGCCACCAACCCGGCCTCCGCCGTGCTGGCGACCGACGCGGTCGACGAGGCGCTGCTCGCCGCGGTCCGTGCGCGCGCCGACGTTGCCGATGCGGACTCGCGAGCCGTGGTGAAGGCGCGCCTGCGCACGGGTGCGGGGACCTGGCGCCGCCTCACCCTCTTCGCCCTCCGCGACTTCCGGAACCTCCGCATCGACACGGTGACGCCGGAGGCGGGCGCGTGGCCGCCGCCGCCAGGCGGCTTGCTGATCGAGCGCGACGCATTCCAGGTCGCGAAGGCGAAGATCGGCGACGAGGTGACGATCGAAGTGAAGACCGGAAGCGAGCGGCGGCTGCGCGTCGTCGGGGGCGTGCACGACGCCGGCCAGGCGCAGGCGCGGATGGAGAACGCCGTCTACGGCTACGTGACGAAAGAGACGCTCGCCGCGCTCGGCGAGCCGCCGGTGCTCGATCGCCTCTACCTGCTCGCCGGTGGCGACCGGTTCGACCCCGCGCACGTGCGGCAGGTCGCCGCGAGCGTCAAGGTCTGGCTCGAAAGCAGCGGGCACGCCGTGAAGTGGGTGCAGGTGCCGCCGCCGGGCAAGCACCCGCACGCCGAGATCATGGGGCTGCTGCTGCTCGCGATGGCAGCCTTCGGCCTCTTCGCCCTCGCGCTCTCCGGCGTGATCGTCGTCAACCTGCTGCTCGCGCGGATGGCCGCCGAGCGCCGGCAGATCGGCGTCATGAAGGCGCTCGGCGCGACCCGCGGCCAGATCGGGCGGATCTATCTCGCGGAGGCCGGGCTCCTCGGCGTGGCCGCTCTCGCGATCGCCACACCTGCCGGTCTCGTCGCCGGACGGCTGCTCAGCCACAGGTTCGCCGTGCTGCTGAACTTCGATCTCGCGAGCCTGGCGGTTCCGCTCTGGGTCTGGCTCCTCGTCGCCGTCGTCGGCCTGCTGGTGCCGCTCGCCGCGGCGGCGTATCCGGTCGCCTCCGGAACCGCGGTCACCGTGCGCACCGCGCTCGCGGCCACCGGCGTCGATCCAGCCTCCTTCGGCGCGCGTCGCCTCGATCGCCTGGTCTCGGGCGTCGGCGCCGCCGGCCGCCCGTGGCTCCTCGGCGTCCGCAACAGCCTGCGCCGCCGCGCGCGCACGGCGCTGACGCTCGCCACCCTCGCGGTCGCCGGCGCGCTCTTCATCTCGGCGCTCAGCTTCCGCGCCTCGATGATGGCGACTCTGGATCGCCTGTTCGGCGCCGGCACCTTCGGCTCGATCGAGCGCTACGCTTTCGACCAGCACATGCTGATGATCTACGTCTTCCTGATCGTCGTCGCCTTCGTGCTGGCGGCCGTCGGCGGGCTCGGGCTGATGACCGCGACGAGCCTCAACGTCCTCGACCGCCGCCGCGAGCTCGCGGTGCTGCGGGCGATCGGCGCCACGCCGGCGCGCGTCGCCGGCATCGTCGTCGTCGAGGCCGTGTTCGTCGCGTTGCTCGCCTGCCTCGTGGCGCTGCTCGCCGCCTGGCCGATCACTGCCGGTCTCGGCGCCTTCGTGACCGCCGCCCTCTTGCGCGGCGGGCTCGACGTCACTTTGTCTCTGCCAGGGATCTTCGGCTGGCTCGCGCTCTCGACGGCGCTCTCCGTCGTCGCGAGCCTCGCACCCGCCGTCAGCACCTCAAGCCGTTCCATCCGGGAGGAGATCAGCTATGAATAAGCGCTCAGGGACCGGCCGCGGGCAACAGCGAGAGGTACAGCTGCTCGTGGCGGCGGATCATCGCCGGCAGGTCGTAGCCGGCGAGGATGCGGGCGCGGGCAACGGCGGCGAGGTGGCGGCGCAGCTCGGGCTCGGCGGCCAGCTGGGCCAGGGCGCGCGCGAGCTCGCCGGGCGCCGCCGGCTCGACCAGCAGGCCGGCGCGGCCGCCGGCGAGGATCTCGGGAACGCCGCCGACGGCGCTGGCGACCACCGCGCAGCCGCAGGCCATCGCCTCGAGCAGAGCCATGGGAGAAGCCTCCTCGAGCGACGGCATCGCGAAGACATCGAAGGCCGGATAGAGGGTCTCGAGCTGGCGCTGGAAGCCGAGGAAACGGACGTGGGCGGCAATGCCGAGGCGCTCCGCCTGGCGCTCGAGCCCCGCCCGGTCGGGGCCTTCGCCCACCAGCACCAGGGCGAGCGGCAGGCCGCGGGCACGGCCCAACGCCAGGGCCTCGAGCAGGAACCGCAAGCCCTTCTCGGGCGCCAGCCGCCCCACGGCACCCACCACCACCGACTCCGCAGCGAAACCCAGGCGGACACGCCACGCTCGGCCGTCGCCGGGCCGGAAGCGCTCGGCCTCGACGCCGTTGCCGATGACCGCGATGCGGTCGCGGGGAATGCGCTCGGCGGCAGCCAGGGAATCTTTGATTGCCGACGCCACCGCCACGATGCGGTCGGCGCCAGGCCGGGTCCAGCGCGCCGCGGTGGCAGCCCACCAGCTTTCCGAGGTGGCGATCTGGCTGTGCTGGCCCCAGATCAGCAGCGGGCGGTTGCGGGTCAGCCGGCAGGCAGCGGCGGCGACGACGTTGGCGCGGTACAGCAGGGCATGGACCAGGGCCACCTGGCGGCGCTCGATCAGCCGCGCCAGGCGCCAGGCGCCCACGAGCAGCTGGCGCGGACGGGGCCGCGCCGCCATGCCAAGGCTTTCGACCGGCACGCCGGCCCCGGCGATGCGCTGCCCGGCCCGGCCGGGCGGGCACAGCGAGCAGACCAGCGGCGAGAAGCGCCGGCGGTCGAGGCCGGCGACCAGGTGCTCGACGAAGCTCTCGGTGCCGCCGAAATCAGTCGTGGTGATGACGTAGAGCAACGGCACGCAGCCGGCCGGCGCGGGCCGCGGGTGGGCGCTCAAGCCGGCTGCGCCGCCCGGTCCGGCAAGCCCGCGGCGATCGCTTCCATCTCCACCACCGAGGGGTCGCCGGCCGAGATCGGCGGCGGCGACGACAGGAGGGCACCCCCCAGCCGCGAGATCACCAGGCGGCGCTTGCCGGCGCCGGCGAGCGGGATCTCCTCCACCCACTCGAACTCGCTGCGCAGCGTGCGCCGGGTGGCGGCCGCCAGCTGCCGGGAGACCGCGGCCTCGATCCCCGGCCGGTCGGCGCCAGGCTTGGCCACCAGGCGGAAGCGCAGGGCATCCGGGCGGTCCTGCACCACCTGGTAGCGGTGCACCTGGTGCAGGTTCTTGAACAGCACGACGAAGAAGTGCGGCACCAGGTAGGCACCGTCGGGAGTCGCCACCAGGTCGGCGAGGCGCCCCTCGACCCGCTCGAGCAGCGGCAGGGTGCGCCCGCAGGGACAGCGCGCATCCGCCGGCGCCGCCACCGCGACGTCTCCGACCTCGTAGCGCACCAGCGGCATGGCGGCGTTGTCGAGCTGCGTCACCACCACGCGCCCGGGCTCTCCCGGCGGCGCCGGCCCCTCGCCGTCCAGGACTTCGACCAGCGCGTTCTCGGGATGGAGATGGTACCTGGCGCCGCTCTCCAGGCACTGGCTGGCCAGGTGCAGCGCCTCGCCGCCGGCGCCGTAGTAGTCCAGGACCCGCACGCCAAAGGCCGTTTCGATCGCTTCGCGGTAGGGCGGATAGAGGGTGTCGCCGGTGGCGGTGACGCCAATCACGCCGGGGTTGTCGATGCCGTGCTCGAGCATGTACCGGGCCAGCACGTACAGCGAGGACGAGAAGCCGTTGAGGTGCAGGATGCGCCGCCGCCGCAGCTCGGAGACGATGCGCGCCGAGTCCTGGTTGTCGGCGTTGAACGTCAGGTACGCGCACCGGAACAGGCGGTCCTGGAGGCGCTTCTTCCACTGCACGCGGGCGTTCAGGTTGATGGTCAGGTAGGGGTCGCCGGGCTGATAGCCCGCCCAGCCCCAGATGCGGAAACGCAGCGCCCAGAACCAGCTCTCCTGCTCGACGGTGCGATAGAAGGTCATCGGCCGGCCGGTCGAACCGCTGGTGCGGGAGGCGAGCGCTCGCCCCTGCCAGGCCGGCACCTGGAAGGCGTCGCCGGCCGCGGCGATGGCGGTGCGCGTCAGCACCGGCAGGCGGTCGAGCGCGGAGCAGGCCGAACGCGGGCCCGCCGGCGCCGCCGCGGCGAAGCCGCGGTAGAAGGGGCTGGCGCCGAGGGCGCGCTCGACCGCCGCCGCGGCCTTGCGCTGCTGGCGGCGGTGGATCGCTTCCGGATCGAGAAGCTCGCCGGCCAGCAGCTCGGCGAGGCAGCCGGCGATGCGGGTGCCGTTGATGCGGTCCAGCAGCGGGAAGACGCCGGCCGAAAACAGGCGCGTGTAAAGGTCCGGGCCAGACGGACCGCCCACCGCGCCCACCGCGCCCGCACCGCCCGCCGCGAGGGTCACCGCGCCTCCTCCGGGGCGGGCCGCAGCAGGAGCCCCATCGCATCGTCGAATAGCCCGCTCAGGCGAGCGGCCAGCACGAATCCCGGGTCGCGGCCGACGCCGATCCGGCGCAGGCGCAGCAGGTCGCATCCCGGCCGGTTGGCGCCGCGCAGCGTCGTGCAGGCGACGGCGAACCCGGAGGCGCGCAACACTTCGCAGGTATCGGCATTGAAGTCGTCCGCCGAGCCGTTGGGATAGGCGAACGCCGTCGGCGCCTCGCCGAGCTCCTGCCGCATCCGGTCGCTGGCGCCGGCGATCTCCTCGGTCTGCTGCGCCGGCGGCAGCTGCGAGAGGATCGGATGGTTCACCGTGTGGCAGCCGATCTCGATGCCCGTGGCGGCGAGCGTCCGCACCTGGTCCCACGACAGCGGGCGCGCCGGCGGCCCGAGCGGCAGGCCGGCGGCGGCCAGCTCCTCGAGGAGGCGCCGGCGCGCTGCGGGCGCCAGGCGCTTCAGGCGTTCGACCGCCCACTCCGGCCGCCGGGCGCGGCCCGGCCACCTGCCAAGCGCCGCCACCAGGGCTCGCCGCTGGCGCTCCGGCAGCCGCCGGCCGGCCGCCAGCGCGGCGGCCAGCAAGCGGCGCGCGAAATCGAACCACAGGCCCCCGCCGTCGAGGAAACCGGTGGTCACGAAGACCGTCGCCGGCACCTGCTCCTCCCGCAACACCGGCCAGGCAGCCTCGAAGTTGCCGGCGTAGCCGTCGTCGAAGGTGACCGCCACCAGGTCCTCCTGCAGGGCGCCGGGGCGAGCGAGCAGCGCCGCCGCCTGCGACAGCGGCGCGAAACGATAGTGGCGCTTCAGGTAACGGAGCTGCGCCTGCAGGCGATCGGCCGAGATCACCCCTTCCGGCTCGGCGGGGTCGGGGTAGAGCACCGCCGTCGGGATGCCGACGGCGGCGGTCAGGTCCGGCGCGCTGACGTCGTGGTAGGCGAGGACGAAGACCCGCGGCTCACCCAGCCGGCGACGGCGCCGGCGCCACGCCGCCTCCATCCCGGAGGCGGCGGCGGCGAGCGAGGCGCCGAGCAGGACCGCGCGACGCGCCGCGCTCATGGCGGCCCCGCCATGGCGCCGGCCGCCTCCATGGTGCCGGGTTCGAGCGTGATCGGGACCGGCAGCTCGCCAACCGCCGCGGCGGGCGCGCTGGCGACGCCGGACGCCGCGGTCATGCCAGCCCCGGCGGCCGCGGCCGCCGGGCCGGACGCGGCGAGAGCGACGGGCACCGGCGACTCGGGCCTGAAGCGCCGCGCCTCCTCTCCCCACAGGCGGTGCCACAGCTCGAGATTGATCAGCGGCCAGAGGACCTCGGCGTGGTTCCGCCGTCCCCGGCGGTGCTCCTCGACGAGCCGGGAGAGCTCGGCCGGCGCGCAGTAACCGCGGCTGGCGCTCGCCGGTTCGAGCAGCAGCGCGACGTTGTCGGCGAGCGGCCCCCCCGCACGCAGCCAGGAGGCCAGCGGCACGGAGAAGCCGGCCTTGCGGCGCCCGGTGATGGCGGCGGGCAGGTAGCGCGCACCGACCCGCTTGAGCAGGTATTTG
>DATKFK010000802.1:0-2263 GCA_035544375.1 Thermoanaerobaculia bacterium | reverse complement strand
CAGCGCCTGGAAGTTGGCGCCGGTACCGCCCAGGATCGCCTGATGGTAGTTGTCGCTGATCGCGTACCGGTCAGCGAGGGCCTTGAAGACCGGCGCATCGCCCGGCTGCGCATGGCCGGCGGCGTCCGTGAACGGATTCATGTTGAAGAAGCCCATGGAGATTGCGCCCTCCTTGGGATTGAACCCGCCGGCCGGTGGGGGATTGCCGTTCGACCCCGTGCCGATGGTGGTCTCGACCCAGACGAACTTGTCGTGGCGCCGGCCGTCGAGCTCCTGCCACATCTGGAAGAAACGGTGCACCGGATCGCCCGTGTAGGCGGCGTACGGCGCGTACTTGCTGATCTGGAAGGGGCCGTTGGGAAGATCCGTCGGGAAGCGGGCATCGAGCACGCCACCCGGCTGGCCGAGCGCGGAGGTCGTGTACGGCTGCGGCAGCGTCGCATACGGTCCGAGCGACGGCGTCACCGGAGTGTAGATGTCGTAGTCGAGACCCCGCTGCTGTGCCGCGCGGCCGAAATGCGGCCCCGGGGTGCCATCGGCGTTCACGATGCCCTTGCTCAGCAGGTTGGCGACCGACTGGCCCGCCTTCGGCACGTAGGTGCCAAAGACGTTATCGAAGGTGTGGTTCTCGCCTACCACCACGATCAGGTGCTTTATGGGTGTGGTCGTCTTGCCACCCTCCTCGGCTGCAGCCACCTGCGCCGTACTGAGGGCGGTCATTGCGAGGCCCAGTGTCAGAGCGACGCTGTGCGCCGCGCAGCGCGATTTCCGCTGTGGTGTTCCCTTACGGTTCATTCGATGCACTCCCATGGGTTGGCGGACTTGCCGTCGCGGGCAAGTCTCGCGGGTGACCGTGTCAGGGAGATGGCCGGGGCGTTACAGAAAAAAAAACGGGCCGGCGACCTTAGTCGCCAGCCCGTTCGAGCGGTTGCGTTGCGGCCTGAGCTTCAGCCCGCGGCGCTCTCCGACTCCTCGCCGACGCTCGCCTCTTCGCTCTCCGGCAGCCCGCCGCCCACGTCCATGAAGCTGCGGCGCTCGGTGCCCTCGAGCTTGCGGCGGCGGGACTCGTGGGCCGCGAAGCCCGTGCCCGCCGGGATGAGGCGTCCGACGATGACGTTCTCCTTCAGGCCCCGCAGGTCGTCCTTGAGCCCGCGCACCGCCGCCTCGGTGAGCACGCGGGTGGTCTCCTGGAAGGAAGCCGCGGAGATGAACGACTCGGTCGCGAGGCTCGCCTTGGTGATGCCGAGCAGCACCGGCTGCAGCCGTGCGGCCTTCTTGCCGTCCTGCTCGGCGCGATCGTTCACGTCGAGCGCCCGTGCCCGGTCGAGCTGCTCACCGCGCAGCAGCGTCGTCTCACCCGCCTCCTGCACCTCGGTCTTGCGCAGCATCTGGCGGATGATGACCTCGATGTGCTTGTCGTTGATCTTCACGCCCTGCAGGCGATAGACGTCCTGGATCTCGCGCACCAGGTAGTTGGCGAGCGCCTCGACGCCCTGCAGGCGCAGGATGTCGTGCGGGTTCGGCTCGCCGTCGGCGATCACCTCGCCGCTCTCGACCGTCTCGCCCTCGAACACGTTGAGCTGGCGCCACTTCGGGATCAGCTCCTCGTACTTCTCGCCCTTCTCACCCTCGTCGGAGGTGATGATCAGGCGCCGCTTGCCCTTGGTCTCCTTGCCGAAGCTCACGGTGCCGGACTTCTCGGCGAGAATCGCCGGGTCCTTCGGCTTGCGGGCCTCGAACAGGTCCGCGACGCGGGGCAGTCCGCCGGTGATGTCACGGGTCTTGGAGGACTCCTGCGGGATGCGCGCGATGACATCGCCCACCGACACCCGTGCCCCGTCGACCAGGCTGACGAGCGCGCCCGGCGGCAGCGTATAGACCGCCGGGATCTCGGTGTTGGCGAAGGTCACTTCCTTGCCCTTGCCGTTCACCAGCTTGATGGTGGCACGCAGGTCCTTGCCGCCGCGCTGCTTGGTGTCGAGCACCACGGTCGAGGAGAGGCCGGTGACCTCGTCCACCTGCGAGGTGACGGTGAGGCCGTCGACGAAGTCCTGGAACTTGACGAAACCGGCAACCTCGGTGATGACCGGGTGGGTATGCGGATCCCAGGTCGCGATCACCTGGCCCGCATTCACAGTCGCATTCTCCTTGGCGCTGATCACGGCGCCGTAGGGGATCTTGTAGCGCTCGCGCTCGCGGCCGAAGTCATCGACCACGCCGAGCTCACCCGAGCGCGACACCGCTACCAGGTGTCCCTTCTCGT
>DATKFK010000801.1:0-6171 GCA_035544375.1 Thermoanaerobaculia bacterium | reverse complement strand
CAGTCTTGAATCGCGGGCGGCAGTAGCAATAGCTGCTCGGGGTCGTAAGGGCGGAAGGTCTTCATGACGCCTATTTTCCAATAGTTTGCGTCATTTTGGGAGCCCCGAGGAGCCCCGAGCATTACTCGGACGGACTCCTAGTCGGCCTGCCGGGCGAAGAGGTATTCCTGGATGCCGTGCCGCATCAGGAACGAGCGGTCGAGCCGGAAGCCGCGCAGCAGCTCGTTGAGCTCGGCCGGCGCGTAGCGAGGGCAGGGCCGGGTCGACGCGTTCCTGGGCTCGTAGGCCAGGGTCTCCTGGTCGAGGATGCGAAAGCGCATCGGCTCCGCCGGGATCTGCTTGAGGATGGAGATCAGCGCGAACATCGTGGCGCCGGGACGGCAGAAGCGGGCGAGCTGGCGCGCCAGCGCCGCGACCTCGCGGCGCTCGAGGTAGTTGATCAGGTCCCAGATCAGCACCGCGTCGAAGCGGGTGTCGTCCGAAAACGCCAGCAGCCGATCGAAGCGGCCGCCCAGACCGAGCTCGTCCTGCTCGCCGCCCTCTTGGGGCGCGCGCGGCTCCCAGGTCTCTCGCGCCTCCCGGACGGCGGCGCGGTCGATGGTGGCGACGGTCCCGGCGCCAGGTGCCGGCGACATCGTCATCGCCGCCTGCAGGGGCGCGATCGCCGGGTAGAGGTCCTGGATGTAGAGCTTGCAACCGAAGCGCGACAAGAACTCGACGTTGCCGCCCACCGCCGGACCGAGGTCCAGGACCTGCAGACGCGGCCGCCCCGAGAAGCCCTCGAGAAGCGAGGCGAGGCCGAGAGAGCGATGGCTCTGAGGGCCGGAGGCCGCCGCGGCCGAGCCGTGGTCCTTGTCCGGCGGCTCGCGCGGTCCGGCACCGCGTGAAGAAAACCAGCTCATCCGGCGAACCTCACCCACGGGAAACGTCGGCGCCCTGCGAACGAACCTCCGCGATCCAGGTCCGCGGGCGCCGGCGACCCGGCAACCAGCCCACCCCTCTGCCCGGCCTCCGCCGTGGCGCTCAACCGCCGGAAGCGCGCCCGCTCGCCACCGGCGCCGCGGCCGGCGGGTGATGCAGTTGCGAGGCGGGCGCCCCGGCGCTGCCGCTCGCCGCGGCTGCCCCTGATGCCGGCGGGGGGGGCTGGCTCCCCGCGGCCGGCTGCGAGCCGGCGGCGCCGGCGGCGGCAGGCTTCGCCGTGTCCTTCGCTTCCATGTCGATGCTGCCCCGGAAGCGCGAGCCGTCCTCGAGCATCACCCGCGGCGCCGTGATGTTGCCGCGCACCGCCCCGGGCTGCCGCAGGATCGCCTGCTGCTGGGCGAAAAGGTTGCCATCCACCTCGCCCTCGACGATCACCGTGTTGCCGAAGACGTCGGCGCGCACCCGGCCGTTCTTGCCGATCGTCACGTTGTGTTGCTTGAGGTCGATCTTGCCTTCCACCCTGCCTTCGATGACCAGGTCCTCGTCACCGCTGAGGTCGCCCTTGATGAAGATCGATGGACCGATGGTGGCGGTGGCGCGGTCGGGTCGTCGCGGCTCCGCGGCCGGTGCGGCCGGCCGCGGGGGAGCCGGAGCCGGCTCCGGATGAGATGCATTGTCGTCGGGCTTTTTCCACACCATGCGCTCTCCTTCTGGTGGAGGATTGTTCCGGCAGGTTATGGAGCCGCATCCTTGAAGTCAAGAGCAATATGGCTCTTTTTCTATGATGACGATCCCTGAAGGGAAGCTCCGCGCCGGCGATGTCGCCGCGCCGTGACCAGGGCTCCGCCGCCGGCAGTGATCATGCCCCCGGCGTCAACCGCCAACCAGCCGGGCGTCGAGGGTGATCTCGGTGGCGGCAAGCGCCTTCGATACCGGGCAACCCTCCTTGGCCTGGCGCGCCTGCTCCTGGAAGGCGGCGGCGTCGAGCCCCGGCACCTCGGCTTCGACCTGCAGCTCGATGCGGCTGATCCGCGGCCCGCCCTCGCCGCCGACCTCGAGGTGGACCCTGGCGCTGGCGGCCACGCGCCGCGGGGCGTGGCCGGCGCGCTCCAAGCCTGCCGACAGCGCCATCGCGAAGCAACCCGCGTGGGCCGCGGCGATCAGCTCCTCGGGATTGGAGCCCTGCCCGTCCGCGAAGCGGGAGGCGAAGGAGTACGGACCCGCCCACGCCCCGCTGCCGAGAGATACCCTGCCGTGGCCTCCCTTGAGGCCGCCTTCCCACACCGCATCTGCCTTGCGAACCGGCATCTGTCTCCTCCTTCCGTAAGGTGATCCGCCTGGAACTTTTTGGGATGGGCCGCGTTTGGCAACTGAGATGTCATGCCTGCGCCGTGCCGCGCCCACCTCGTTGCCGGATCGTAGCACCGGGACGTCCGTCCGCTCCCTCGCCCGCCCGTTCTCTCGCATAGAGTGCTTCAGGGCAGTCCAACCTTGGAGGAGGCGATCATGAGCGAGCGGCGCGATTCGGCGAGTCGGGAGTCGGTGGACTTGCGTCTGGGACGTTACGCGGGGGCCGTCGATCGGCGCCTGGCGGCTTGGCAGGCTGCAGGGTTTGGCAGACGGCTGTGGGAGAAGGACCCGACGCTCTGGACCTCCGATCCCAAGACGCCGGAGATCGCCGACCGCCTCGGCTGGCTCGGCCTGCCGACCGCCATGCGGCCGCGGTTGCCGGAGATCGAGGCCCTGGGCGAGGCGGCCAAGGCGGAAGGTGTGCGTGACGCGGTGGTGCTGGGCATGGGCGGCTCGAGCCTGGCGCCCGAGGTCTTCGCCCGCACCTTCGCTCCCGCACCAGGCCATCCCAGCCTGCGGGTGCTCGACAGCACCCATCCGGACGCGGTGGCCGCGCTCGCCGCCAGCCTCGACCTGGCGCGGACGATCTTCGTGGTGTCGAGCAAGTCCGGCACCACTACCGAGATGCTGTCCTTCTTCTATGTTTTCTGGGACCGGCTCGGCAGCGGCGCCGCGGCGGCGCCCGGGCGTGATCGCGGGCAGTGCTTCGTGGCGGTGACCGACCCGGGCACACCGCTCGCGAAGCTCGCCGGCGAGCGCCGTTTCCGCGCGCTGGTGGAGGCGCCGCCGGACGTGGGAGGCCGCTACAGCGCCCTCACTCCCTTCGGCCTGGTGCCGGCCGGGCTGATGGGAGTGGATCTCGACGACCTGCTGGGGCGCGGCCGCGACATGGCGGCCGCCTGCGGCCCCCAGGTGGCGGCGGCGGACAACCCCGGGCTGTTCCTGGGCGCGGCGCTCGGCGAGCTGACCCTGGCGGGCCGCGACAAGGTGACCTTCGCCGCCTCGCCGGGGCTCGCCGCCTTCCCGCTGTGGCTCGAGCAGCTGATCGCCGAGAGCACCGGCAAGATCGGCCGCGGCATCGTGCCGGTGGCCGGCGAGCCGTTGGGGCCGCCCGAGTCCTACGGCGACGACCGCTTCTTCGTCGGCCTCGCCTTGGGCGACGAGGGCGCCGTCCTGGACGGCCGACTCGACGCGCTCGAGCGCGCCGGCCATCCGGTGGCGCGTTTCAGGCTGGCGGCCCCGGCCGATCTGGCACGCGAGATGTTCCGCTGGGAAGTGGCGGTGGCGGCGGCCGGCTCGGTCATCGGCGTCCATCCTTTCAACCAGCCGGACGTGCAGCTCGCCAAGGAGCTGGCCGGCAAGGCGATGAAAGAGCTGGCGGCGGCGCACGGCGGCGGCTTGCAGGCCGGGGGCGTGCCGGCGGCTGGCGCCGGCGCGCAGGCGGGCGGCGACGGTGGCGAGGAGGGTGACGGCGAGGTGCATGCCGGCGACCCGGCGGCACTGGGCCGCGCGCTCGCCGGTTGGCTGGCCGGCGCCGGGCCTGGCACCTACCTGGGATTGCAGGCGTACCTGGCTCCCTCCGCCGCCGGCGACGCGGCGCTCGGCGGCCTTCAGGCCGAGCTCTCGCGCCGCACCCGTTTCGCCACCACGCTGGGGTACGGTCCGCGCTTTCTGCATTCGACCGGGCAGCTGCACAAGGGCGGGCCGCCGAGCGGCAGGTTCCTGCAGCTCCTGGACTCGCCGGCGGACGACCTGCCGGTGCCGGAGACCAGCTACTCCTTCGGCACCCTGATCCGTGCCCAGGCGCAGGGCGACCGCCAGGCGCTGCTGCAACGCGGCCGGCGGGTGCTGCGCGTCGAGCTTGGCGGCGACGCCACGGCCGGGCTCGCCAACTTGGGCCGCGCGATCGCCGCACTGCCGGCGGTGCCGGGCGCCGGCGGATCGCGGGAGGGAAGCGCGTGATCCTGGCCGGCGACGTCGGCGGCACCAAGGCCAATCTCGGGATATTTGCTACCGCGGGCGGCGCCCCGGCGAGCACTTTTTACCAGCCGGCCGGGGCCGGCGACGGCGGCGCGGCCGGGCCGGGCAACCTGCGGCTGGTGACCGCGGCCACCTTTGCGACCGCCGACTTTCCCGGCCTGGCGGAGGTGATCGAGGCGTTCCTGCGCCGGCTGCCCGAGGCGGGGAGCGGCGCCGGCGGCAGCCGCGACGTCGCCGCCGCCTGCTTCGGCGTGGCGGGTCCGGTCGTCGACAACCGCACCAGCACGCCCAACCTGGCCTGGGAGATCGACGGCCGCGCCCTGGCCAGCGGCCTGGGCTTGCCGGCCGTGCACCTGATCAACGACCTGGTGGCCACGGCGGAAGGGCTCCCCATGCTGGTGGCCGCCGAGGTGGCCACGCTGCAGGAGGGCGTGACGGAACCGGCGAGCGGCGGCGGCGCTCCATCGGCAGCCGGCAACCAGGCGCTGATCGCCGCCGGCACCGGCCTCGGCATGGCCCTGCTGCCGGCCGTCGGGGGTGCCCGGGTGACCATCCCCTCCGAAGGGGGGCACGCCGACTACGCGCCGCGCGACGAGGACGAGATGGCGCTGCTGCTCTACCTGCGCCGCCGCTTTGGCGAGCACGTCAGCACCGAGCGGGTGGTGTCGGGTCCGGGACTGCAGCTGATCTACGAGCACCTGCTCGCCGCGGGCTATGCCCCCGAAGACCCCGAGGTCCGCGCCGCCATCGCGGCCGGAGATCCGGCGCGGGCGATCGCGGAAGCGGCGCTGGCCGGCGGCGACCGGTTGTGCGGCCGCGCGCTGGACATGTTCATCGTCGCCTACGGCGCGGCGGCCGGCAACCTGGCATTGATCGGAACGGCCCTCGGCGGCGTCTATATAGGTGGGGGGATCGCCCCCAAGATCTTGCCGCGGCTGACCGGCGGGCCGTTCATCCGAGCGTTTCGCGACAAGGGACGGTTTTCGGGGTACCTGGACCGCATCCCGGTACGCGTGGTGCTCAACGACCGAACCGCGATGTTGGGAGCGGCGCGCTGCGCCGCGGCGTTATTGACAGAGGAGGCTGGTACCCGGACGCCGGTGCATTGAGCCGGGATGAGTGAGGGGAGCGGTCGCCGGCAGCCAGTGGCGGCCGGTTGGGCCGAGGAGGCGAAAAAACAGGTCCGGCGGCGGGTCCGGGCAGGGTGTGCCGTTTTGGCCATCGCGTCGGAGTGGCACGCCATAGGTGTCCGTGCAGGGCGGCCGCCAGGCCGCCCGGGGCGGTTGCAGGCCGGGGTTTCTCCTCGGGAGGGGTTCCTGCCGCGCGCGTGGCGAGGGCTGGCATCGCCAATGCATCTTTCCGCCCCTCGGGACGGAGAATCACCTCCGATCGTTTTCTGACAAAGGAGCGCTCGATGCGCAAGACGTTGATCCTCACCCTGGTCCTCTGCGTGTTCGCCGCCATCGCGTACGCCCAGACCGGCGCGACCAGCGGCACCACCACCACCACGACCACGACCTCCGCTGCGACCGGCACCGGCACCACCACCACCACCACCAAGGCCAAGACCAAGCACGCCACCCATTGCACCTACAAGGGCACCGTCGCCTCGGTCGACGCGACCGCCAAGAGCTTCGTCGTTCACCCGGCCAAGGGCGACGACGTCACCCTGAAGGTCAACGACAAGACCAAGTACAGCCCCAAGGGCAAGACCTGGGACGACGTCAAGGCCGACGCCAAGGTCAGCGGCACCTGCCACAAGGACGGCGCCGACAACTGGGCGGTCACCGTCAAGTTCTGGCCCGAAGCGAAGGCGAAGGCTGCGCCCGCGGCCAAGACCGGCAGGTAAGCAGCATTCGAGCAGCGTACGACCAGCGTTAAAGATCCAACGACTTCAACAGGAAGTGTCGGCGCCCTGCA
>DATKFK010000800.1:0-4822 GCA_035544375.1 Thermoanaerobaculia bacterium | reverse complement strand
GCAGCCCCACGGCTCGAGACCTCCCCTGTTCTGCGTCCATCCTTCCGGCGGCGGCGTCCTCTGCTATGTCGATCTGGCGTATCACCTCGGCGCCGACCAGCCGCTGTACGGCCTGGAGGCGCCCGGCTGGAGCGACGGCGGCGAGCCCCTCGACAGCGTTGGCGAGATGGCCAGCCGCTACCTCGCCGCGGTCCGCCGCATGCGGCCGCAGGGTCCTTACTGCCTGGCGGGCTGGTCCTTCGGCGGGCTCGTGGCGCACGAGATGGCCCGCCACCTCTGCTTGCAGGGCGAAGAGGTCGCGACCCTGGCGCTCTTCGACACCGCCACCGGCGGCCCCGATCCCGGCGGCGAGCCGGACGACGCCCAGCTCCTGAGCAACCTGATCGAGGACGCGGTTCCGATCTCGGTCGAGGAGCTGCGGCGCCTGGGAGGGCTCGACGAGCAGCTTCGCCACGTGATCGATCTCGCGCAACGCGAGCGCCTGCTGCCGGATGACTTCGACGCCGGGCGCGTGCGCCGCCTGGTCGAGGTGGACAGGGGCACTCATCGCGCGGCAAGCCGCTTCACGCCACAACCCTATCCGGGACCGCTGACGCTCTTCCGCGCCGCGGAGGCGGTGGGCCGGCTGCGCGAGCTCGTGTTACGGGATCCGGTGATGGGCTGGGGGTCCCTCGCCGGCCGCGTCGAGGTTCAGGTGGTGCCCGGGCGCCATGATCTGCTGGTGCGGCGGCCCTGGGTGGAAGTCCTCGCCGCCAGGCTGGGCGAGCTCCTCGCGGCGAGCTGCTGAAGATCGGCTCGCGATGCAAGAGGCCCGGGCCCAGTACTAGTCGATGCGCAAAGCGACGGCGGGGTTTGCCCTCGCCGCCCGCCGCGCCGGGAGGTAGGAGGCGAGCAGGGAGGCCGCGACCATCAGGGCGGCGATGCCGGCGAAGGTCACCCGATCGGTCGGGCTGATCCCGTGCACCAGCGAGGCCATGAAGCGTGACAACGCCGCTGCGCCGGCGAGGCCGACGAGCACGCCGGCCAGCGCCAGGGACATCGCCTCGGCGACGATCTGCTTGAGCACCACGCCGCGCCGGGCGCCAAGGGCCATGCGGATGCCGATCTCCCTGGTGCGCTGCGCCACCGAGTACGAGATGACCCCATAGACGCCGATCAGCCCGAGCATCAGCGCCACCAGCGCGAAGATCCCGAGCAATGCGGTGAGCAGGCGCTCCCTGGAAATCGAGCTCGCCAGGCGCTCGTCCAGGGTGGTGATGTTGGAGACAGGCAGGTCCGGGTCGAGCGTATGCACGTCGCGGCGGACCGCGGCCGCCAGCTGAGCGGGGGCCATCTGGCTGCGCACGACGATGCTCATCCCGGTCGGCGCCGACTGCAGCATATGGATGTAAGCCTGCGGGCTCGGCTCGGCGGCAAGCCCATGCGCTCGGACATCGCCCACGACGCCCAGGACCGTGATCCATGGCGCCCGCGGATTCGGCGGGCCCAATTGGATCCTCTTGCCCAGCGGGTCCTGGCCGGGCCAAAGGCGGTCGCGCAGGGTCTGGTTGATGACCACCACCAGCGGCGCCCGCGTGGTGTCGTCCGGCGAGAAGCTTCTCCCGGCGCGCAGCGGAATGCCCATGGCCGAGAAGTAGCCGGAGGTCACCACCCGGGCGTCCGTCGACGGCGCGGGGGTCCCCGGCGGCGTGGGCTGCCCCTCGACCCTGATCTCGGCGCTGGCGCCGCCATCGCTCAGCGGCAGGTAGTTGATGCCGCCGACCGCAGCCACCCCGGGAAGCGTCGCCAGCTTGTCGACGAGATCCGTGAAGAACTGGGCCTTCTGCTGCGAGGTGGAGTACTTGGTGCCGGGCAGCAGGGCTTCGAACGTCAGCACGCGGTGAGGATTGAAGCCGGGCTTGACGGCCCGCAGATAAACGAAGCTTTGGAGCAGCAGCCCCGCACCCACCAGCAGGATGATCGCCAGCGACAGCTCCACCACCACGAGGAGGCTGCGGAGCCTCGCTCCGGCGCCGCCGGTGGCGCCCCTGGCACCCTCCTTGAGCGCCTCGTTGACGTCGGTGCGCACGGTCTGCAAGGCCGGCAGGACGCCGAACAGGAAAGCGGTCAACAGCGACAGCCCGAGCGTGAAGACGACGACCGTGCCGTCGATCCCTATCTCCCGGGCGCGCGGGAGGTTTGGCGGCGCGACGCTCGCGAACGCGTGGACACCCAACGCCGCAAGCGCCAGGCCCAGGCAGCCCGCGAGCAGGGCGAACGTCGCGCTCTCGACGAAGAGCCCGCGCACGACGCGGCCCCGGGCGGCTCCCAGCGCTACGCGCAGCGCGACCTGCCGTTGCTGCCGGACAGCGCGCAGGGAAAGGAGGTTCGCCACGTTGGCGCAGGCAATCAGCAGCACGAAGGCCACCACCCCGAGCAGGATCGCCAGCGTCGGGCGCACTCCCCCCACCACGGTCTCCTGCAGCGGGGCCAGGTCGAAGCCGCGGCCGGCATTGCTCTGCGGATACTCCCTGGCGAGCCGGCCGCCGATCGCCGCCACCTCCCCCCGCGCGCGGACGACGGTGGCCGACGGCTTCAGGCGGCCCACCGCGCGCAGGAAGTATTGCGACCGCAGCTCCAGGCGGTCGCTCACGTAGGACAGCGGCAGGTAGACGTCCGTCTGCGGACTCAGGTAGGTGAAGCTGGCGGGCATGACGCCGATCACCGTGAAGCCGTCGCCATCGAGCGACAGAGCGCGGCCGAGGACGCCCGGGTCGCCGCCGAAGCGGCGCTGCCAGAACCCATGGCTGAGGATGACCTCGCGCCGGCCGCCCGGCAGGTCGTTGCTGGCGGCAAAGCCGCGGCCCAAAAGGGGCGCCACTCCCAGCACCCTGAAGAGGTTGGCCGTCGTCACCTCGGTGGCCAGCTTCTCGGGCTCGGCGACGCCGGTGAGGTTGACGCTCCAATAAGGGGTCGCGGCGCCGATCTGCTCGAAGCTTTGGCTCTGCTTCGCGAGGTCGAAGTAGTCCGGCGGCGAGAGGTCGTTGCGGTCGGTGCTCGATTGCGACTCGGCGCCCCAGATCGCCACCAGGCGCTCGGGCCGCTCGTAGGGGAGCGGGTGGAGGAGGATGGCGTTGACGATGCTGAAAATGGCGGAATTGGCGCCGATCGCGAAAGCCAGCGGCAGGATGACGAGCAGAGCGAAGCCGGGGTTTTTGGCCAAGCGCCGAAGGGCAGTCCGCAGGTCGAGCACCAGACCAGCCATCGGGGGTGCCTCCTAGCCTTGTCGCAGGGCGGGCTCCAGCAGCTCGCTCGGCGGTAAATCATATTGTAGTTTGCCATAGTCCAGGCGGATGACGCGGTCCGCAAGGTGATAGTAACGGTCGTCATGACTGATCACGAAGAGGGTCTTGCCGCGTGCCTTGAGGTTCATCAACAGGTGGGTATAAAAGATCTCTTTGAAGTGGGGATCCTGGTCGGCGGCCCACTCGTCGAAGAGGTAGATGGGCCGGTCCTCGAGGTAGGCGGTGAGGAGCGCCAGCCGCTTGCGCTGACCTTGCGAAAGGTCGGTGGTCGAGATGTTCCGCTCCTCGATCCGCACCTTGCGATCCAGCTGCAGCTGCTCGAGGTATTCTGCCGCCCGCTGTCCGAGGTCGGCGCCATCCAGGCCCAGGAGGCGCTTGAAAAGATGGAAGTCGGTGAAGACCACCGAGAACATCTGGCGGTACAGATCGCGGTTCTGATCGGTGATCGGCATCCCGTCGAGCCGCAGCTCCCCCTTCTCCGGTGCGTAAAGGCCCAGCAGCAGCTTCGCCAGCGTGGTCTTGCCGCTGCCGTTGCCGCCCACCAGGAACACCAGCTCGCCGGACCTGAAAGCCAGGTCCAGCGGTCCCAGCGCGAACGTCTCGGCGTCCCTCTCGCCCTGGTAGCGATGTTCGACCCCGATCAGCTCGAGCCGGTTCCAGTTGGCGGGGGCCGCCGCGGCCGCCGGCGCCGGCGCCTCGGTCGAGCTCTGCAGCAGCGACAGGCCCAGCCGCTCGATCTTCTCCACGGCCACGCTGGCGCGCCCAAGGTTGGGAAGCATGTAAAGGAGCAGCTGCAAGGGAGTCATCATGTAAAGGATCGTCAACGTGTATCCCGCCAAGACCGCCAGCTTGCCGCCGGCCCAGCCGCGCGTGAACAGCACGATGCCGATGATGACGAAGAACAGCACCTGGCCCCACGAATTCGCGGCGTCGTAGGTGGTGTTGCCCGCGACGTTGTGGCGCCTGAGGGCCTCCGCCGTGGGCTCCAGCAGGCCGGAGAGGAACTCGCGCCGGCGCCGGCCGTGGATCTTCAGCTCCTTGGTGCCCTGGGTTACGCCGCGCAGGTGCTCGAACATGTCGTCCCAGGCCTCGCGCTCGCGGCGGAAGTGTCGCTGGGCGTAAAGGACCGGGACCTGGTAGGTGGCGACGCCGACGACCACGGCGGCCACCACCAGCAACAGCAGCCGCGGCGAGAGGTACCCCAGGTAGGCGAGGCAGCCCGCGACCAGGGTCAAGTTCATCACCAGCTGCGGGATGTTGGCGATGCCGCTGACGATGCTGCCCACGTCCTCGGTGATGGTCGCCAGCAGGCGCGGCGGGCCGATCTGCTCGAGCTGCCGGAGCGGCGCGGCGAGGATGCGGCCGCAGAGGTCGATGCGCAGCTGCTTGAGCGCGCGGTTGGTCAATCGCACCAGCAGGAAGTTGGAGAGGAACCGCGTCACCGGCAGCGCCACGCAGAGCCCGACGAATACCCAGCCCAGGTAAGGGCGCGGCGCGGCGCTCGACAACAGGCTGTTGATCACCGCGATGAAGGCGGC
>DATKFK010000799.1:0-3387 GCA_035544375.1 Thermoanaerobaculia bacterium | reverse complement strand
GCGATCGTCTGGTGATCGAAGATCTGCTGCGTGGCCAGCTGCAGCCCGGCGGCGCGGGCGCTCGAGACGATCCGGATGCAGGTCACCGAGGTGCCGCCGAGGTCGAAGAAGTTGTCGCCGACGCCGACCCGCTCGAGGCCCAGCGCCTCGCTCCAGATCTCGGCCAACCGCTGCTCCATCGCGCCGTGCGGCGCCGCGTACGCCTCGTCGAGCTCGGGCCGCGGATGGCGGTCGAGGGCCGCCGCGGCCGGCCCCTCGCCGGTTGGAGCGGCCGCCGCCGGGAGCTGCCGCCGCCCCTCGACCCGGAAGCGGCGCCGCTCGAAGGGGTAGGTCGGCAGCGGCAGCCGCCGGCGCGCCTCCCCCGCCCAGAGCTCGCCCCAGCTCACCTCGGCACCCGCCGCCCACAGGCGGCCCACCGCCGCGAGCAGCTGCGCCAGGTCCGGGTGCTCGTGGCGCGGATGCCGCATGGCCGGCACCAGCACGCGGCCGGCGCCGGCGCCGGCGCACTGCTCGCCGAGGGTGCTCAGCGTGTGGCCCGGGCCGACCTCGACGAACAGCCGGGCTGGGTCGCTCAGCAGCTCCTCCATCCCCGCCGCGAACCGCACGGTCTGGCGCAGGTGGCGCGCCCAGTAGCCGGGATCGGTCGCCTCCTCCGGCCGTATCCAGGTGCCGGTGACGTTGGACAGGTAGGGGATGGCCGGCGGCCGCAGCTCCATCGCCGCCACCCGCCGCCGCAGCTCGTCGAGCACCGGCTCGACCAGCGCCGAATGACTGGCCACCTCGATGGCGACCCGCCGCACCTCGAGACCGCGGGCCTGCAGCTCGCCCTCGGCCCGCGCGACGTCCGCCTCGGCGCCGGCGACCAGGCAGGAGCTCGGCGCATTGACCGCCGCGAGCGACAGCGCCGGCGGCAGCCAGGCGAGCACCTCCGCCTCCGGCAGCGGCACGCTCAACATACTGCCCTGAGGCAGCCCGGCGATCAGGCGTCCGCGCAACGCCACCAGCGCCAGCGCGTCGGCCAGCGGCAGGACGCCGGCCAGGCACGCGGCCACGTACTCGCCCAGGCTGTGGCCGATCAGCGCTTGCGGGCGGATGCCCCAGGAGATCAGCAGCCGGGCCAGCGCATGCTCGGTCATGAACAGCGCCGGCAGCGCCAGGTCGGTGCGGCGCATGCGCTGCTCGGCCTCGGCGCGATCGGCGGCGGCGGGATAGAGCAGCCGGCGTGGGTCTTCGCCGAGCAGCGGCAGCAGCATCTCCGCGGCGCGGTCGATCTCGCGCCGGTACGCCGGCTCGCCGGCGTACAGCTCGGCGCCCATACCGGCGTGCTGGGAGCCGCCGCCCGGGAACAGGAAGATCACCGGGCGCCCCGCCGGCCCGCTGGCCGTCCACAGCCGCCGCGGATCGCGCCGCGCCAGCGCCTCGACCGCCTCGACCGGATCGCGGCAAACCACGGCGCGGCGGTGCGCCAGACGCCGGCGCCCCAGCTGCAGGGTGAAGGCGGCGTCCGGCAGCGACAGCGCCGGATGCCGGCGCAGGTGCTCCGCCAGGCGGTCGGTGGCCGCCTCCAGGGCGGCCGCGGTCTTGGCGGAGAGCGTCAGCAGCTGGCAGGGACGCGAGTCGCTGCCCGGCCGCTGCGCCGGCGCCTCCTCGAGCACGAGGTGGGCGTTGGTGCCGCCGATGCCGAACGAGCTGACGCCCGCCCGGCGCGGGCCGGCCGCGGCGTCCCAGGCACGCAGGCGCGCGTTGACGTAGACCGGGCTCGCGGCCAGGTCGAGCTTCGGATTCGGCGCCAGGAAGTGCAGTGACGGAGGGATCTCGCGGTGCTCGAGCGCCAGCACCGTCTTGATCAGCCCGGTGACGCCGGCCGCGGCGTCGAGATGGCCCAGGTTGCCCTTGACCGAGCCGATGGCGCAGAACCCGGTGCGCGCCGCTCCCGCCTCCCGGAAAGCCTGCGTCAGGCCGGCGATCTCGATCGGATCGCCGAGCGCGGTGCCGGTGCCGTGCGCTTCGACGTAGGAGATCGATTCGGGCTCGACGGCCGCCACCGCCAACGCCTTGCGGATCACCTCCGCCTGGCCGTCGACGCTCGGCGCCGTGAAGCCGACCTTGACCGCGCCGTCGTTGTTGACGGCCGAGCCGCGGATCACCGCGCGGATCGCGTCGCCGTCGGCCAGCGCGTCCTCGAGCCGCTTGAGCACGACGACGCCGGCGCCGCTGCCGGGCAGGGTGCCCGCGGCACGGCTGTCGAAGGGGCGGCAGTAGCCGTCGGCAGCCAGCAGGGCATCCCGGTGATAGAGGTAGCCGGTGACCTGCGGCAGCGTGGCCGAGATCCCTCCCGCGAGCGCCATGTCCACCTCGCCCCAGCGCAGGCTCTGGCAGGCCATGTGGACTGCCACCAGCGACGTGGAGCAGGCGGTGGCGACGAACAGGCTCGGCCCCTTGAGGTCGAGCTTGTAGGACACCCGGGTCGGCAGCGACGAGGGGTCGTGCTGCATCAGCTCCGGCGCGTCGCTCGCGGCGCCCTCGCCGCCGACGGTGGCCAGCGAATGCGTGCTCTGGCTGGCGCCGGCGTAGACCCCGGTCACGCCGCGGCCCGTGTCGCCGCAGTAGCCGGCGTCCTCCAGCGCCTCCCAGGCGAGCTCCAGGAAGATGCGGTGCTGCGGGTCCATGGTCTGGGCGTCGCGCGGCGTGTAGCCGAAGAAGGCGGCGTCGAACAGGTCGACGTCGGCCAGCACCGCGCGGGCGCGGACGTAGTTGGGGTCCCGCAGCGTCACCGCGTCCACGCCTGCCTGCGCCAGCTCCTCGGTGGTGAACCGCGACACCGACTCGACGCCGGCGCGCAGGTTCTCCCAGAAGCGCGCGAGGTCCGGCGCGCCGGGGAACCGCCCGGACATGCCGATGACCGCGATGGCGAGGCCCCCGCGGCTGGCCGGCCGTGGCGCCTGCGGGGCGGCGGCCGGCGGTGCCGCGGGGATGGCGGCCGCCGGTGCCGCGGCGACGGCGGCGGCGGCCGCCGCCGCCACGCCGCCGCCATCCCCGCGCCGCCGTGCGATCGCCGCCGCCAGCGTGCGCACCGTCGGATGGTGGAAGAGATCGACGATCGGCAGCGTCGGATCGACGCTCCGCAGCAGGCGCTCGTGGACCTGGGCGAGCAGCAGCGAGTGCCCGCCGAGGTCGAAGAAGTTGTCGTCGGCGCCGACCTCGCGCAGGGCCAGGACCTCGCGCCACAGGGCCGCGAGGTGGTCTTCGATCTCGCCGCTGGGAGCGGCGTAAGGGGTGGCGAGGGCGGCGCGCTCGGCGGCGGGCGGCGGCAGGGCGGCGCGGTCGATCTTGCCGTTGGCGGTCAGCGGCAGCGCCGCGAGCACCACCAGCGCCGCCGGCACCAGG
>DATKFK010000798.1:0-6734 GCA_035544375.1 Thermoanaerobaculia bacterium | reverse complement strand
GCGGTGGCGGCTGCTGCCGGGGCTTGGCCTGAGCCGGCGCGTGCGCCGGATGCTGGGTGGCCGCCGCGACGTGATTAGGCGGCGGATTGCCGCTTGCAACGTGGCGAGGTGGCGGGTTGGATCTGGCCGACGCCTGGGGGGTGCGGTGCTGCGGCGGCTTCACGGGCGCGGCGTGAGAGCGTGCCGCGGTCGTGCCGCCGTGGCGGGGCTGGGTCGGAGGGGTGGCATGATTCGAGCTCGCGCGCTGCGCTCGGGTGTGGCTGACGGCACTGTGACCATTCTGTCCCTGGTTCGGCAGGGTGGCCGAGCGCGACTGGCCGCGCGTGCTGGCGCTCGACCCGGCATGAGCCTTGGCGGACCGAGTGCTGGACGCCTGGCGGCTGGCGCTCCGGCTGCCGGCCGGGACTGGATTCGTAGCCGCCGATGCCGCCCGCGGCGCCGGGCGATTGACGAAGCTTTCGCTCTTCGTCTGCCGCGCCGCAGTGGCCAACACCGCTGGCCGGTAGAAGGCTGCCTGGCTGGCGACCTGCACGCGCGGTACCGCACTGCCGCGCAACTGCTCCATGCGCTGCACGCTCATGCCCTGGTTGAAGACGCGGCCGTTGACCATGGCAATGCCGTTGAGGTTGCTGGTGCCGCGGAGGATCTCGGCGTTGCGCGTCGGGGACACGATGAAGCCGCCCAGGCGCGGTTCCAACAGGGAACGCTCGGGCACGAAGCAAAAGTACGACGGGACGAGCGCGGCGTTCACATCGAAGCCGCCGAAGCTGACCCCGACGCCGGCGGTAAAGCCG
Organism: Thermoanaerobaculia bacterium; assembly: GCA_035544375.1. Taxonomy (GTDB): domain Bacteria; phylum Acidobacteriota; class Thermoanaerobaculia; order Multivoradales; family UBA5704; genus JASLEW01. The sequence goes on along the minus strand of DATKFK010000798.1, from coordinate 5,940 downwards.
GCCTCCGGAGGCAGCGCCGCCCAGCCGGTATAGCCGCCGCCGTTGCGCCAGTCCACCCATGCCGGTGCCCAGACATTGCCTGGCACCCAACCCCAGCCCAGCGAAGCGTCCTGGTACCAGCGGCCATAGTGGAAGGGAGCCCAGCCCCAGGACTCGTCGGCAGCCCAGGTCCACCCATAGTCGGTGTAAACCCAGTGGCCCGTGGTATACGGACGCCAGCCGGCTGCAACCCGCGGTCTCCAGACCTCGCCGTAGCTCCCGTGCGTGTCCCATCGGCCGTAGGGCGAGAGCCGCTGGTGGAAGTACTGGCTGCCGGCGTCACCTTGCCCGGCGCCGTCCCGTCGGTCGCCGGCTTGGGGCCCGCCCCGGCCGTCGCCCTGCCGGTCCGACGGCTGGGAATGGGCCATTCTGCTCCCGACCAGGGTGCCGAGCAGCAGGAAGAGTGCAAGCTTCGTGATTCTCATGATTTTGCCTTCCACGGTCGCGCCAGCGAGAGGCGCTTATCGCCCCGCTCCGTCGGTTCCGGTTGTAGGTGCCCTGGGGGTGGAGGGAGCCAACGGACGACTGGCTGACGACTCGACCAGGAGGTCTACCCATGGAGGGGTCAGAGCAAGTCCCGCGCCAACCTCGCGACGAGATGGCAAGGTCCAGTGCACACTGGCTCTGTCAGGGTCGCTCCCAGGTCGAAAGTCCGCGGCGGACGCCGGCAAATGGCAGGACGTGCACGCTTTCGTGCAGATCCAGGAGTCGAGCTGCTCGTCGCGTGCCCCGGGATCGTCGCCTTGGCCGCCTGGAAACCGGCGGATAAAAATGGCGGATATAAAAAATAGAGCCGAGGCAGCCGCCGCCGATCGCCGTCGGCAGGGCCGGCCTCAACCCGAGGCTTGATTCGATCAATTCACCAATCGATCGCTAGCGCTTGCTGATCGTAAACTTGCTGAGGCTGACCCCGAGCTCCACGCCCGTCCCGCTGCCGGTCAGCGACAGTGAAACCTCACCCTTGGTCAGGGCCTGCGCCTCGGACGACGGACCGGCGCCCGCGGCGGCGCCTGCACTGGCGTAGTCGCCGAACAGCTCGTCGATGCCCGCGACCGCGGTGAACTTCCCGCGTCCGTCCCGCACCGCCGATTTTCCGGCGGTGAGGCCGCCGCCGGTCGTGTGGAGCCTCACCTGCGCCGTCTGGCCATTGTCGCAGGAGATCGTCCCCATCCCCTTCGCGGTCTTGTAGCCTGCCGACCACCCCTTGAGCGTGAAGTCCATCGTGCATACCGTCGTCTTTTCGGCGGCGGCCGCGGGTGCCGCCGCGGCGACCAGCAAGAAAACCAGGCCCGCAAGACCAAAAGCAATGTGTCGTCTCATGTCGGTGCTCCAATCGGAAAGAAGAATCGTCTTTTCGCGCCCAGGCTCCTCCCCGGCCGATCGAGCGCCGAAGTTCACGGTGGTGCTGGTCCTGGTGCGCGGGCGTTGCGCTTGCACCCACTGCCAGTGCAGGGCGCATGCCACCCACATCGCGCGCCCTGGCAGAAGGCAACGGCAGGCAACGGCAAGCGACGGCAGGCGACGGCAGGCGGCGACAGGAGAATGACGAGCTACCCGGCGTCGTACTCGTGCAGCCGGTTGTACAGGGTACGCAGGCTCACCCCCAGTGCGTCCGCGGCCCGGCGCTTGTCGCCCCCAAAATGGTCGAGGGAGGCGAGGATCAGGCGATGCTCGGCTTCGGCAAGCGTTTCGATCGCACCGGGGAGCCGCCCGCCGTCCGCCGCGGGCCGCTGGCCGGAGAGCTCGGGCGCGAGGCACGCGGGCCCGATCTCGCCGTTCTCCTCCTTGGCGAGGATGAAGGCGCGGTGGACGACGTTCTTCAGCTCACGCACGTTGCCGGGCCACGCGCAGCGGCGCAGGATGGCCACGGTCGTGGGCGCCAGCACCTTCCGCGCGCCCTCCTGCTGATTGAGCTCGTCGAGGAAGCTCTCGGCCAGCCCTGTGACATCTTCGCTCCGCGCACGCAGCGGCGGCAGGTGGATTGGGAACACCTTCAGCCGGTAGAGCAGATCGCCGCGGAACTTGCCGTGCGCCACCGCGGCGTCGAGGTCGCGGTTCGTGGCGGCGATGATGCGCACGTCGATCTTCACCAGCTTCTCGCCGCCCACCCGCGCCAGGACACCGGCTTCCAGCACCCGCAGCAGCTTGGCCTGCAGCTCGGGCGGCATCTCGCTCACTTCGTCGAGGAACAGCGTGCCGCCATCGGCGCGCTCGAAGTAACCGTGATGGACCCGCTCGGCGCCGGTGAAGCTGCCGCGCTCATGGCCGAAGAGATCGCTGTCGATCAGGTTGGCCGAGACCGCGGCGCAGTTGACCACCAGGTAGGGCTTGCCTTGGCGCCGGCTGAGCTCGTGCACCGTCTGCGCCACCAGCTCCTTGCCCGTGCCGCTCTCGCCGGTGATCAGCACGCTGGCGCTGGAGGGCGCCACCAGGGCCACGTGGTCATAGACCTGCTGCATCGCCGGCGAGGTGCCGACCAGCGGTCCGAAGTGCCCGTGCTCGCGGACCTGGCGGCGCAGCTCGCCGATCCTGGGCCGCAGGCCGCGGGTGAGCGCGAGGTTGGCGAGCATGGCCCTCAGCCGGGCGGCGTCGACCGGCTTCGTCAAATAGTCGCTGGCGCCGCAACGCAGCGCCTCGACGGCGGTGCTCACGCTGGCCTGGCCGGTGATCACCACGATCTCGGCGCGGTCCGTCTGCTGCTTCAGGTCCTCGATGAGGTCGAAGCCCGAGCCGTCGGGCAGGACCAGGTCGAGCAGCACGACGTCGGGCGGCTCGGCGAGCAGCCGGCCGCGCGCCTCGCGCAAGCTGCCGGCGGTATGGGGAGCGAAGCCCAGCTCGCCGACCAGCGTCGCGAGCGCGTTCCGGGAGTTCTTGTCGTCGTCCACGACCAGGGCTTGCAGCATCGCCGTCATCCCCCTACCTGAGCGCCGGCACGCGCAGCCGGAACTCGCTGCCCCGGCCCGGCGCGCTGCCGACGCTGATCTCGCCGCCGTGCGCCTCGACGATCGAGCGCGCCACGTAGAGGCCGATGCCGGTGCCGCTGGTCTTGGTGGTGAAATGCATGTCGAAGATGCGCTGGCGCAGATTCTCCGGGATGCCAGGCCCGCTGTCGGTGATCAGCACCTCGACATGCTCGGGAAGCGCCTCGAGGCGCAGCTCGAGCGCGCCGCCGTCGGACATCGCCTCGAGGGCGTTGATGGCGACGTTGAGGATGGCCTGCTTCAGGCGGTCGCGCTGACCGGCGATCCGCAGCGCGGTCCCCGGCAGGCGGGCCTCCAGGGCCACGTGCTGCATGCGCGCCTGCGGCAGCAGCAGGCGCTCGATCTCCTCCACCATGGCGCGCGCGTCGAACTCCTCGCGCCCACGGCCCGCGGGGGTGGTCTCGGCAAGCAGGGTGAGCAGCGAGCGGTCGAGCCGTTCGAGCTCCTCGCGCAGCACGTCCAGGTACCCCTCGCTCTGCTCGGCCTCGCGCGCGCCCTCGCCGCGGCGCAGGGCGCTCTGCAGCAGGTCGAGGTTCAGGACCATGGCGTTGAGCGGCGCCTTGAGGTCGTGGGTGACGGCGTGGTAGACGCGGGTGAGGGCGCGCAGCTGGCTCGCGAGCAGGAGATCGGTCTCCAGCGCGTCGAGCATCACCCGGTCGCGGAGGAGGAACAGGAAGACCTGGTCTGCTTCCTCGCCGAGAGTATAGACCTGGCAGCGGACGGCCCGCGGTCCGGCCGGCCCCGGCACATCCAGATCCAGCCGCGGGACCCTTCGCTCCACCGGTCCCAGCGCCGGCTCGAAGAGCCGGCGGATCTCGGGCCAGCGCCGCTCCAGCTCTGCCGTATCCGCGCAGCCCAGCAGCTCGCAGGCGCGGGGGTTGGCGAACTCGAGTTGGCGAGAAACCTCGACCAGCAGCACCCCCACGTCCATGACCAGCGACAGCGCGCTCAACCGATGCCGCGCCTGGGCCCCGCGCTCGCGTTCCAGGTGGAGCTGCTGCCTCACCCGATCGGCGGCCGCGAAGGCGACCGCGAAGTCGTCCTTGACCTGCGGCACCGGCAGCTTCTCGCCGGCCAGAGCGCCTTCGAGCACCTCCGCGACCTCCCGGCTGCGCCGCACCAGCAGCAGGTACAGCGCGAGCGCGAGGCCGCCGGCCACCGACAAGGTGCCGAGAGCGCCGATTCCGAGGCGGCGCAACCCGCGGTCGTAGAGGTGGGACGAGTGCGCCGCATCCTTCAGGGCGGCCTGACGGACGGCGGCCATCTCCTCGCGCTGCCAAAGCATGTACCCGCCCACCAGCGTGAGGTAGATCAGGCAAATGCCGACGGCGTTCCGCGTCAAGTGCGGCAGGCCGAAGAGGGATCGCCCGCGAGGTCCCTGTCTGGGCATGGGTCACCGGCGAGCCGCGCGCTCACCGCTCCGCGAACACGTACTGGTGCTGCCCATCGCGCACGACCAGCGTGCGCTTGGCGCCGGCGCCGTCGCTGGCGCCGACCACGAACTCGAAGCCCTGGAGCCCCGGCGCGATCGTGGCGAAAGAGATGCTGCCGTCGGGATTCTTGCGCGAGGCCATCTCGCTCTTCCACTCGCCGAAGTCGAATGTCGTGGCGCCGCCCGGCCGGCTCACCGCGATCTCGCCGAGCGCCGCGTTCTCGTAGCGCGGGGCGAGCTTCGCGCTGGCCGCGGGGTCGGCGGGAACGGTGAGCAACTTGCGTTCGGCGGCAAGCTGGGCGTAGTAGCTGTCGGCGGCGGCGGCGGCCTCCGCGTCGGCCTCGGGCCGGCCGTCGAACAGCACCTCCAGCAGCTTGCGGCGCAGCTGGCCGCGCAGCACCCAGCCGGGATCGCCATTGGTCAGGATGACGGCGCCGACGTCGCTCTGGGGCAGCCAGATCATGTCGCTGTGGAAGCCGATCATGTCGCCGCCGTGGTGCACGACCGGCACGCCGTACGTGGAATCCACCATCAGGCCCATGCCGTAGGTATGGTCCTTGCCGATGGCGACCTGGGGTGCGCGCCGCGCGAGGAGCGGCTCCTCGGGGATGTACGTCCCGCCGTCCGGCAGGCGGCCCGAGGCGAGCTCCATCGCGACGTAGCGCAGCATGTCGTGCACGCTGCTCCAGGCGGCGCCGGCCGGGCGCAGGGGGATGATCGCGTAGTTGACCTCCATGACCGCGCGGGCCATCTTGCCGTCGACGTCGGGCGAGTGCGGGGCGGCGTGGTCCGCGGCGGCCAGGACGCGCGGGAAGTCGAAGGTGGTGGCGCTCATCCCCAGCGGGTCGAAGACGTACTGCTGCATGGCGCGGTCGTACGCGGCGCCAAGCTCGAGATCGGGGAAGAGGACGTGCCCGGCGGTGAAGCCGGCGGCGCCCGCCATCGGGTTGGAGTACTGGAACAGCTCGCCGAACTTGCTCGTCGGCTGCATGGTGCCGAGCGTGGCGAGGGCACCCTCCGGCGTCAGGCCGCCGAACTGGAAGATCCACTCCAGGTCCTGGCGCGGCAGGCCGGTGCAGGCGCAGATCAGGTGCTTGACCAGCACCCGGCGCGTGGTGTCCGCGTCGCCCAGGCGGAAGCTCGGCAGCAGGCTGGTGACCGGCGTCTCCCAGGTGAGCCGCCCCTCCGCGACGAGCTTGGCGAGCAGCAGCGTGGTGAGCGCCTTGGTGTTCGAGGCGATCATGAACAGCGTATCGGCGTCGACCGCCTGCGTGCCGCCCAGCTCGCGCACGCCGAAGCCGCCGGCGAAGACGACCTTGCCGCCCTGCACGATGCCCAGCGCCACGCCCGGCACGCCCAGCTTCCTGCGCCCGGTCTCGACGAAGCGCTCGATCTCGGCGAGCCTCGCCTCGTCCAGGCGATGCGCGGTCTTGCCGGCGAACGACTCGCGCGCGTACCCCTTGGGGTAGAGGCGATCGAAGACGAGGC
>DATKFK010000797.1:0-2305 GCA_035544375.1 Thermoanaerobaculia bacterium | reverse complement strand
CAGGACGCCGCCGGTCGCACCAGGTCAACTGTGATGACCCGCGGTCGGGCGGGGGCGACTGGCGCCCGTGGACCCTCATAGACTCGCGGTGAAAGCGGCAAATCCGAATCGCTCAGCAGGCCGGGGAAAGGGATGCACGGGAGATTCATGGGATCGACGGGGTTGTCCAGACACGGGCCGCCGGCGCGTCCGCCGCTCGAGCTCGCCTCGCCGCTCAGCACTGACTCGATCGCACGGGTCTCGAATTCTCCCGCCGCATACTCTGCAACCTTGGAAGTGGGTCCTGGACCAAGCTGCAACGCCGGCAGCAAGTGTGACAGCGCAAAGCTCCAGAGGTAGGAACCGAGAAAGCGTGGCCGGCCCGGCAGGAAGTTGTCGTCGAAGACCATCTGGCCAAGACCCTTGTATCCGGTGGGCGCGTATCTCGACCGCCTGCCTCCACCCGGAATGGGCGCCCAGAGCTCGGCGTTGCGGGCCAGCTGCCTCTCGTGGTCGACGGTATCCCGCAGCGGTACGTAGGCGCCGAGAGCCATGATCCCCACCTCCCCGGCGACGAGGGGCCAACCCTCCGGCAGCACCAGGGCCAGCACGGCACCGCCGCTGAAGCTGGCCGCCGCGAAGGCAGCATCCCGATCGCCGCTGCCGACCGCGAGGTCCCGTGCAGGCGACCGGAACGTGGTCACGCTCGTGACAACCTCCAGATCCAGGGCGCGCGCACCGTCGGACTGCCGCACGGCCCGCTCGAAGATCGAGCCGCCGACGGCTTCGCCGTTCTCGAGACCAGCCAGCGACGCGAGCTGGAAAGTCGGCGTGGCCGTGGCCGCGAGCCCGTCCGCGGTGCGGTAGGCGAACTCTCGCGTCACCACCTCGTAAGGGGCGGCCGGAGCCGCCGCGACCGCCGCCGGCACGAGCTCCGATCGCTGCCGACCCTGGTCGTCTTGGCCAAGGTGGGCGCGCGCCGTAACCAGGGACAGCGCAACGATCGCTGACCCAACGAAGCACTTGCTGCGCAGAGGCGTCGAGGTCACGACCAACCCCCAGGGCCAGACTCGTCCCCTTGCTCGGCCTCACGTAGTGGCAGCCAGAACGCCGGTGAGCATGTTCGGCCCGATGACGTCGCCTTGCAGACTCGACGTGCCGCACCCTGGAATGGTGTCGCCACACTGAAAGCTGCCGACGGACAGGATGGGGCAGGAGTTGGTGGGGACGGTGACGTCCGTCATGAACGACGATCCGCCGCAGGTGTAGCTCGTGCTCCAGGAGATGATCTCGTTCTGGCCGACGGTGATGGTGATTGGATCGCCCTGGGTTGTTTGGCCCTTGTAGGCACCAGGTGCTGCCGATTGCGCCGCAGCGGGGGTGCCGAGCAGGACGACGAGAGCCACGGACAGCAGCGCCAACGATGGGGAAGTAAAGCGCATGGGAACGGCCCTCCTCATAGTCGAATACCTATCTGTCAATACTTGCTGGATTTAGATGATAATACCATGGAAGCAAACGGTGGACTGCAAGATCCGACTGCTGGGCCGAGGACGCCACGCTGCCTTCACCGACCGGTGCACGGATTCGCATATATCAATGTGGATTCAAGGTCGACTCCAGGTTGAGCCCGCGGCCAGGGCCTCAGCGGCATCGGCTGCTACCACCCAAAGCTGGCGGAGAAGCTGCGGTCCATGGGCGGGATGCTCGACGTCGCAGCAGACGCCGTGCACCGCATCGCGAGCGAGCTGCGCCCGGCCGTGCTCGACCGGCTGGGGCTCGACGCGGCGGTCGAGTGGTACGTCGGCGAGTTCAGAAACGTACCCTCATCTCCTGCGGCCTGCACTCGCGGTTCGACTCCCGAGCCCTCGACGCTGAACGCTCGATCACGGTCTTCAGGATTCTCCAGGAGGCGCTCACCAACGCGGCACGCCACTCCCTGGCGAGCAGGATCGAGATCCGGCTATTCGCCGACGCCGGGCGCGTGCGGCTCGAGGTCACCGACAACGGCAAGGGCATCCCTGAGGACTGCCTCGACGCCGCGAGCTCCCTGGGATTGCTCGGCATGCAGGAGAGGGCGCGCCTGCTGGGCGGGGAGGTGACCATTCGGCGGAACCCAGGCGGCGGCACCACCGTCGCGGCGTGGCTCCCACGATAACGCCGCCAGCGGCTTGCGGATCCGCCTTGCCGCGCAGGCTGCGCGGCTCGCTCCCATCACCCGGGAAGAGCGACGTCGCCGCCGGCAGGCTCGACCCGATAGCCGTACGCGGAGAGTATTTCTACCAGGCAAGCGCTCGGGACCAGACCGTGGGACCGCAACAATTCA
>DATKFK010000796.1:0-2247 GCA_035544375.1 Thermoanaerobaculia bacterium | reverse complement strand
CGAGGTACGCGCCGAAGGCTGCGAAGACCGGGCCCAGCTCCTCGAGCGCGCCGCGCAGCCTGGCGCCGACCGGCGCCTCGGCCGGCGGGCCCCCCTCGACGCCCGGCGCCGCCGCCCTGAAAGCATGGGCCGCGGGCGCGGCGCCTGCCAGCGGGTGCGGGCGGCGCAGCAAGCCGTGCCGGGCGAGGCAGCTCTCCACCTCGCGCCGCTCGGCCGCACGGTCCGCCGCGGAGCGGGTCCGCCGGTTACGGATGGGATTCGCCGGTCTCATGCCGCCGCCCGCCCTCCCAGGCGCGCCACGAAGGCCGGGAGGTCCCGGTACTCGAAGATGTCGCCCAGCCGGTCGTGGTCCCGGATCACCGGATAGTAGACATGGAGCGCCGCCTCGCCCGGAATCCGGACGAGCTGGTCCCACAGCCGGACCAGCCGCGGGTTCGCGGGGCTGGGCCGGTAGGCGAGGAACGCCGCGATGAACGGCGCCCCGGGCGTGGTGTCCTGGCGCATCATCGTCGAGGACTGAAGGCCGTTGGCGAAGGCGCCGCTCTCGGCCAGCCGCTCGCCATGGGGCTCGATCACCAGCTCGGCGAGGATTCGCGGATTGCGCTGCGCGACCAGCACATACGCCCAGGCCGCGCCGGCCACCGCGTTGAGCTTCGCCGCCTCGTCCGGGCCCTCGCTCGCCGCCATCTCGAAGACGAGCCCGTCCGAGCCCGGCAGGAAGTTGACCGGATCGAAAAAGATGGCCCGCCCGACGCCGTGCCAGAAGTAGCCGAGCACCTCCGGCGCCGTCTGCCGCAGGATCTGGTCGACCGCGGCCACCCTCTGCGCATGGAAGGTCCGGGTCACCAGGCCCAGGGATTCGAGCGCGGCCCCGACGTAACCGGGACGGGCGTTGGCCCGGCAGAGGCGCACGATCTCCCGGACCCGCGCCCGCAGCTCCGGCTCCGGCGTTCGCGTTCCGGCACCCGTGAGCAGGTACTTGGCGAAGGACAGCCCGATCCCCGCGTCGAGCATCGTCAGGCTGCGGGCCGGCAGCCCGCCGGTCCGCGCGTCGCGCAGGATGGCGTCCGGCGTGACCCCTTGCGCCCAGAAGCTGTCGCCGTACGCCTTGCCCAGCCCCTCCACCGCCCACAGCGCCTTGAAGTCCCCCAGCGCGTAGGCCTTCGCGAGCAGCTCCGCGAGCGGAAACGGCGGCGCATCCGGCACGCCGATCAGCTTCGAGACGTCGAGCACCAGGCAGAAGACCTCGGCCTTGGAGCGCAGCAGCTCCATGGCGAGAGGCCCCTGGCCCGCGGCCAGCTGGCGGGCCGCCACCGCCGAGCGGGCCGCCACCGCCGCGGCGACGTCCGCCCAGGCCGCCGGCGACAGCAGCTGCGGCGTGAGCAGGGTGGGAACCACCTGCACCATGGCCGCTTCCGCGCACGAGCCTGCCTGGTAGAGCCAGCCGAGGAAACCCTGCTGCTCGATGCCGTGGGTCGCCGCCCGGGCGACCGCGTCGAGGCCGGAGGCCGCCATGCGCTGCCGCTCGGCGGTCGGCGCCAGCCAGTGGCCGAGCTGCCGCGCGCCGAGAAGCGGCATCGCGCAGGCGAAGCTCAGGCTCGACTTGACCAGTTCGCGCATGCGACCTCTGTCAGCCTCGATCCGCGCTCCGGCCTCACCGTCCCGCCGGGACGGCGCCGGGCGCGGCCTGCCGGGTACCCGGGCTGCCGCAGCCGCAGGCGCTCGTCGCCTGCCGGACGGCGCCCATGCCGCCCTGCATCGCGTCCGACGTCATCTGCATCCAGCGGTTGGGATTCCAGGCCTCGCCGGAGAAGACGCCGAACATCAGGTCCACCATTTGCCCCTGCAACTGGTTGCCGGCGTTCCAGGCGCTCGTCCAGGCGCCGTCGAGCTGCTTGGTGGCGGCGCCGGTCACGGCGTCGAAGCACTCGGCCGCCTGGCCCCAGGGGCGGCTCGCGTCGCGGGGCAGGGCCAGGTTCATCATCTGCCTCATCCCGAAAAGCGGCATCGCCCACGAGAAGCTCAGCATCGATTTCGTCAGCTCACGCATGAGACGGACTCCTTCCTCCTCGCCGGTGCGCCGTCAAGGCGCGGCGGCGGAGGGTATTGAGGTACAGGCTCAGGGCGGCGGCGCCGACCAGCATCTCCGCCGTGAAGAGATTGGCTCCCAGGACCGCCCGCTCGCCGGTGACGGTGACCAGGAGCGCGATCGAGAAGACGACACCGGCGAGGCCGAACGCCCGCACC
>DATKFK010000795.1:0-2435 GCA_035544375.1 Thermoanaerobaculia bacterium | reverse complement strand
TGCGGCTGGTCTTCGACAGCAACGGAGCGAGCGGCTACGTCGGCAACTTCAATTACCTGAAGTTCTGACCGATCCTCGCGGCGCGGTTGCGAGTCCAGCTGCCAGATGTCCGGGCCTGGGGGCCTGAGTCCGCGAGCCCGGCGTCTCAGCCGCCGCGGTTTAGTGGTCCTCCCTGCACAGGCCCTCCGGGAGCAAGAAGAAACCCACCGCCAGACCGCTTCCCTGGATCCGTTCCACCTGACCGCCGACTTCGAAGACGCGGCCGGCGCTTGGAAATGGCGCTGGGGATTGCGGTGCTGCGATGAGTTTGACACTGTTCTCTAAAGTAGCTATAGGTAGAGAGGCTAGAATTTGAATCCAGGAAGGCGGGGTCATGGCGGAAAGTGCAACCTGTCCCTATCAGGGGGCGATGCGAGGCACTCGGTCGTGTGCGGTGGCCGGACTCGAGCGCCTCGAGTGAGATCCCGCGGCGAGGTTCCAATGGTGACACGGCTTCGTTGGCCAACGTTCCTGGCTGCACTGCTGCTTTCGGCCACCGCTTGCGCCGGCGCACGCCCCAAGCTGGCGACCCAGGGCCCACCGCCACCCAAGGAGGGCGAGGACGATTTCGGCCGCCAGCGCCAGGCGTGGATCGAGAGCATGCACCGCGCCGCGCCCGGGGTGGATTGGCGAGCGATCGAGCGCGAGAATCGCCAGCGCAGCGCGGCGCGGCTGATGGAGATCGCGGCCACGGGCCCGTCGAGCGCACCCGCGAAGGGTGTCTTCTGGACGCAACGCGGCCCCACCACGCAGACCGGGCGGACCTGGGCGACGGCAATCGCCGGCGACGGCAACATGCTGCTCGTCGGCAGCGGCGACGAGGGCGGCGGCCTGTTCTCGGGCACGCCTGGAGCGAACAGCTGGACCCAGCGCGCCAACCTCATCGGCACGGGGGTGAAGCAGCTCGTGGCGGTGCCGGGACCGCCCGAGACCTGGGTCGCGGTCGCGAGCGGCGACTCCGAGGTGTGGGTTTCCAGCGATCGGGGAGTGTCGTGGCAAACGCCCAACGGCCTGCCGAATTCGCCTTGCGGCTTCTTGATCACGCGCATCCTGCGGGAAGCGGGCGCCTCGCGTACCGTCTACCTGCTGGCCACGGCTCCTTCCTGCACGCCGAGCGCTACTTACACGCTCTTGCGTTCCGACGACGGCGGGCTCGATTTCGTGTCCATGGTCAGTGACAACTACACCGCAGCACCCGACATGTGGATCGACCGGGTCAAGGCGGGGCCGCTGTACCTGCTCACCGACACCGGCTTCAAGTTCTCCTCCGATCACGGCGCCACGTTCACTACGATCGGGGGGCTCGCAAGCTCCAACCCTCCGCCTACCAACTTGCGCTTGGCCGGGTCCGAGGCAGGGGCGCCGACGTTCTATGCCCTGGTTAGCAACGGGACGCTGGGCCCGCCGACCAACCTGTGGGTGTCGACCGATGGCGGGGCGACCTGGAAGAATGGGGGCACCCTCCAAGACTTCTTCCTCTCGCAAGGCGCGGTCACCGCCTCGATCTCGAATCCCAACGTGGTCCTGCTGGGCGGCGTCAACACCGCCCGCTCCACCAATGGTGGGCTCTCGTTCAAGGTGGTCAACGACTGGAGCGAGTACTACGGCGACCCTGCCCATAAGCTGCACGCCGACCTGCGGGGCCTCGATTGTGCGATGTACCAAGGCACCGAGACGATCTTCGCCAACACCGACGGCGGCACTTTCATGTCCACGGACCTGGGGGCCACATTCACCAACATGACCCAGGTCGGGATGATCAACGCGGAGTACTACAGCACGCTGACCAGCAAGAACGACCCGAATCTGATCGCCGCCGGCACGCAGGATCAGGGCATCCAGCAGTCGACGCCGGTGCAGGGCGGCACCATGGCCTTCGACCAGATCATCGCCGGCGACTACGGCCATCTGACCTCGACCAACGGCGACCACAACATGCTGTACGCGGCGTATCCCGGATTCGTGGCGGTGCTCGACCATGAGTCGCCACCTCAGACCGTCACGGCAGCCCAGTTCCCTGCCGCCAGGAACCGCTCCTGGATGCCCAACCTCCTCGCCGACCCGGCGGACGCCACCGCTGTCTACCTGACTGGCGATCCGCTGTTTCGCCTCTACTCGAGCGGCTTCACCTGGCAGTCGACCGCATTCGCGCAGAACTTCTCCGGGGGCCAGGGCGACTACCTGACGGCGCTGGCGATTTCCAAGGTCGATTCGAGCTACTGGTACGCGGCGTCGGCGCTAGGCCGGTTGTGGTACTCGCGTGACCAGGGTGCGACCTGGACGGAATCGGCGTCGCAGGGCCCCTACGCGCATTACTTCTATGGCACGGCGCTGCTGGCATCGACGACCTCGGCGGCCACCTGTTACGTGGGGGGCAGCGGCTACAGCGGGCCAGC
>DATKFK010000794.1:0-6561 GCA_035544375.1 Thermoanaerobaculia bacterium | reverse complement strand
TGCCGGCGAGGTTCATCAACTCCGCCGCTTCCTCGATGTCCGGCGTGCCCTCTAGGTTCTGCCTGATCTGGGCCATTTCCTTCTGCGACATGTTGGGCGCTTCACCTTTCATGGTTTCCTCCAGCAGTTTCTGCGATCCTTATGGCATCCTGGCTCTACACCATGCCCGGTGTCGAGCCAAGCTCGGCGTGTTCCGAATCCAGCTCCATCGCTGTTCGCGCTACTGTCCACCTGGGGGCCCCCGGGGGCGCCGAGGCGACCAGCAACGCTATTGAACAATCTCGATTGTACTCCATTCGCCGCTAAAAGCTAGGGGGTCGGGGCACTTTTTTCGTCGAAATTGTCCCGCTCTGGCCTCGAAGCGCACCATATAGAGACCAGTTAACACCTCTCAAATATGTTCATACATAGCCAGTCATACACATTCGCTTTGTGGTTCAGACATACAATCACACATGGGAGTTACTAGCGATGGCCAAACACATCACCATCGAGTACTGCGTGGCTTGAAACCACCTGCCTCGCGCCGCCGGTCTGGCGGACGAGCTGGAGCAGAAGCTGGGCATCCGCCCCCACCTGATCAAGGGCGACGGCGGCATCTTCGACGTCAAGCTGGATGGCGACCTCATCTTCTCGAAGGAGCAGGCCGGACGTTTTCCCGCTCGAGGAGAGGTCGAGGAAGCGATTGCGGCCCGGATCGGCGCCGCCAAGGGCGCGACCTAGCGGCCTCGGCGGGCGGGAGCAGCTGGCTGGACCGGGTATGGAAATGGTGACTGCGGCGGCGCTGCTCGTGGGCGGCGCGCTGCTCGGCATTGGCCTGCGAATCGAGGAGCGGCGCCGGAGCGCGCCCTCGCTGCCGCCGGCCGCCGGCGGGCCGGGTGCCGGCGAACCTGCCGGCTCCGTTACCGTTCTCCTGCCGGTTCGAGACGAGGAACGCAACCTCCTCTCCTGCGTGGAGGCTCTGCTGGCCCTTGCGGGCCGGCCATCTGTGCGGGTGATCGACGACGGGTCGGTCGATGCCACCGCCTCCCTGGCCGCGGCCGCCGCCGCCCGGGAGCCGCGGCTGACCCCGGTCGCCGCCGGCCCGCTGCCGCCAGGATGGCGCGGCAAGGTGCATGCCCTGGCCGCCGGCGCCCGGGGAGCCGGGTCCGCCTGGCTGCTGCTGACCGACGCCGACGTCCGCCTGCGGCCGGAGGCCCTCGACCGCGCGCTTGCCGCCGCCGCTTGCCGCCGCCTCGACGCGGTCTCGCTCGCCGGCTGCCAGCAAGCCCGCGGCCTGGCCGAAAACCTCCTGACCCCTGGCGTATTCGCCCTGCTGGACGCGCTGCTCGGCGACTGGGGAGAGGCGGCGGACAGCGGCGGCGAACCCGTCGCCAACGGCCAGTTCCTGCTGCTGCGGCGAGAGGCGTGGGAGGCCTCTGGCGGCTTCGAGGCGGTGCGCGCCGCGGCCATGGACGACGTGGCGATGGCGGCGCTGCTGCGCCGCCACGGGTATCGCACGGGCTTCTTCCGGGCTAAAGACCTGCTGTCGGTGCGCATGTACCAGGGCTTTCGCGAGGCGGTGCGCGGCTGGCGCCGCAACCTCGGCGGCCTGCTGGGGCGGCGTCCCGCCCTCACCATGGCCGCGCTCGCCGCGCTGGCGCTGCCGGCGCTCGCGCTCGCCGGCGCGGCGGCGGCCGGACGCGGAGTCGCCGCGGCGCTGCTGTGGAGCGCCGGCGCCGCCGCCTCGGGCCTGCTGCGGGCAGGCAGCTGCAACCGCCCGGCCTATGCCCTGCTCTACCCGCTCGATGCGCTGCTGGTCGCCGCGGTGCTGGCGTTAGGGGTGCTCGACCACCGGCGCGGCCGGCTGCTCAGCTGGAAGGGACGGGAGATGCGGGTGTGACGCGGTCCTCGTACCAGCAGCGCTGCCCCGCCGCTTCCTCCACCGCCACCGCCAGCACCTCCACCCGCGAGCCGCGCAGCTCGGCCGCGAGATCGCGCCACAGCATGCGCGCCAGCAGCTCCATCGAGGTGTTGGCCAGCGGCAGCAGCAGGGTGTCGGCCGCCGGAAAGACGTAGCGGCGGTCGCCGAGCCGAACCTCCACGGTCTCGCCGCGGCGCGAGCAGACCAGCCGGTCGCTCTCGGCGGGCAGCAGCGTCCGCGAGTCGAGCCGCGCGCAGAGCGCCCGCAGCGCTCGCTTGCAGCGCTCGAGGTCGGCCAGCAGGCCCGCATCGTCGAGCTCGGCGCCCGACAGCTCGAGCTGGACCTGGTAGTTGTGGCCGTGCAGCAGCTCCGCGCCGCCGGCGCTCCACAGCGTGAAGTGCGCCGCCGAAAACTTGAAGTCCTCCTTGGCGAGCACGACGCGGTAGCGGGGCAGGGCAGCCACCGGTGGATTCTACAGGCAAGGCCCAGGCCCCATAGAATCGGGTGCGATGAGAGTGTCCAGACCCGCCGCGCCATGGAGGCTGGCAGCGCCGGCCGCGCTCGCGACGCTGGCGGCGCTGGCACTGCTGGTGGCGCCGGCCCCGCCGCCGGGCTTCGGCCGAGCCGCCGCCCAGACCGTCGACGCGCCGAAGCGCGGCGCCTTCGCTCCGGCCGACCAGCCCCCGCAATATCCGTCCGACCGGCTCTACGACCTGCAGCATCTGCGTCTCGAGCTGGCTTTCGACCTGCGCCGCCGCTCGGTTGCGGGCACTGCCACCAACGTCCTCGTGCCCCTGCGCTCGGGGCTCGACCACCTGGTGTTCCACGCTGCCGGCCTGCGGATCGCACGGGTGCGGCTTGCCGCGCCGGCCCCGCCGCCGCCGGCGGCGGCGGGCGGCGAGCTGAAATTTTCGACCGACCCCGCGGCACAGACGCTGACCGTCCAGCTGCCGCACGCCTACGGTCCGCGGGACCGCCTGGAGGTGGCCATCGATTACTCGGCGCAGCCGCGGGCGGGGCTCTACGTGATCGCTCCCGACCGCGCCTATCCCGACCGCCCCTGGCAGATGTACTCGGATGGCGAGCCGCAGCTCAACCGCTACTGGTTCCCGAGCTGGGACGAACCGGACGACCGCACGACCAGCGAGCTGCTGGCGACCGTCGAGCAGCCCCTGGAGGTCATCGGCAACGGCCGCCTGGTGGCGGTGACCGGACGCCCGGACGGCCGCCGAACCTTCCACTGGCTGATGGAGCAGCCGCACAGCACCTACCTGGTTTCGGTGGTGATCGGCGAGTTCAGCCGCACCCACGACAGCTGGCACGGCGTGCCGATCGATTCCTACGTGCCGAAAGCGTTCGCCGACCGCGCGGCCCGCGCCTTCGGCCGGACCGCCGAGGCCATGGATTTCTTCTCCCGCGTCACCGGGCGGCCCTATCCCTACGCCAAGTACTCCCAGACCGCGGTCTACGGCTTCATGTGGGACGGCATGGAGAACATTTCGGCCACCACCGAGACGGTCGACACCCTGCGCGACGCGCGCGCGGCGCTCGACTCGACCAGCGACGACCTGGTCGCCCACGAGCTCGCTCACCAGTGGTTCGGCGATCTCGTCACCTGCCGCAGCTGGGCCCATGCCTGGCTCAACGAGGGGATGGCGACCTATTTCGAGGCTCTGTACCAGCAGCACCTGGCCCGGCAGACCGGTGCTTCAGGCGACGACGAGCTGGCGTGGAAGCTCGATCAGTCTCGCGCCAACTACCTGCGGGAGGACCGCGAGCACTACCGGCGGCCGCTCGTCACCACGCGCTACGTGAGCCCGCTGCGGATGTTCGATGCGCACACCTACGACAAGGGCGCGCTGGTGGTGCACATGCTGCGCGACCTGGTGGGCGAGGAGGGCTGGTGGGCCGGGGTCCGGACCTACCTCGAGCGGCATGCCTTCGGCACCGTCACCAGCCGCGACCTCGAGACCGCGTTCGAGGATGCCTCCGGCGTGCAGCTCGAGACGCTCTTCGACCAGTTCGTCTACGGCGCCGGCTACCCCGAGCTGAAGGTGCGCTGGGAGTACCAGGCCGCGGCGGGCATGGTGCGCCTCGAGGTGCGGCAGACCCAGGAGCAGGACGCCGCCACCGGCCTGTTCTCGTTTCCCGTCGAGGTGGCTCTGCTCGACGGCGCCGGGGCGCCGGCAGTCCGCCGCCTGGCGATGGCCGCGCTGCCGCAGCAGGACCTCTACCTGCCGAGCCCGGTCCGGCCGCGCACCGTCGTCTTCGATCCGGGCGGCACTCTCCTCAAGACACTGGACTTCGACAAACCGGCCGGCGAGTGGATCGAGCAGCTGCGTGCGCCGCTGCCGCTGCCGGCGCGGCTCGACGCGGCGCGGGCGCTCGCCGAGCTGGGGGGCGACGAGGCGGTGGCGGCGCTGGGCGAAGCGCTGCTGCATCAGCCCTTCTACGGCACGCGGCAGGTCGTCGCGGCGGCCCTGGCCCGGATCGGCAGCGATGCGGCGCTTCAGGCGCTGCGCCAGGGCGCCAGCGATCCGGATGCCCGCGTCCGCGCCGTGGTCTTCACGGGCTTCGGCGCCTTCCCGGAGCACGCGGAGCTGATCGCCCCGCTCGGCGCCGCCCTGCAAGGCGACGCCAGCTACCGAGTCCGCGCCGGCGCGGCGGCGGCGCTCGGGCGCTTCACGGACCGGCGCGAAGCGGTGACGCCGCTGCTGCTGCGGGCGCTCGGCCAGCCCAGCTTCCTCGAAGAGGTGCCGCGAGCGGCGATCAAGGCGCTGGCCGACCTGGGCGCCCCCCAGGCCTTCCCCCAGGCGCTGCGGCGCGCCCGCTACGGCAGCCCGCAGGCGGGCCGCGCCGACGCCATGCTGGCGCTCGCCGTCTACGCCGGCCACAGCGGCAACGCGGCGCAGCGCAGCCAGGCCCGGCGAACGCTCGAGGGTTACCTGGACGATCCCGACTTCGAGGTGCGCCAGAAGGTGCCGGATGCGCTCGCCGAGCTGGGCGATCCGGCAGCGATCCCGGCGCTGCAACGCAGCCTCCGGACCGAGGTCCAGGACGACCAGCGCCACCCCCGGGAGGATGCCCTGCGCGAGCTGCGGGAAACCGTCACGAAATCGCCGTCCGGCCAGACCCTGGAAGAACGTTTGCGCCAGCTGGAAAGGGCCAACGAGGTGCTGGAGGAACGGTTGCGCGAGCTCCAATCGGGCTCCCCGGCGCCGCCGGCGGTCCCACCCTCCTAGGGCGGATGCTAGGGCGGATGCGGCGGCGGGGCTCCCGGCGGCGCGGCGAGAGCGGCGGCGCGCTCGACGAGGTCGAGCAGCTCGGCGGCCTTGGGATCGCCGGGCAGCTCGGCGGCGAGGGCCTGGGCCTGGACGCGCAGCCGTCGCAGACGCGGGGCAGGGTCCCTGGCGGCCAGGGCCTGCGCGAACTGGACCGCCAGGCCCGGGGCGCGCAGCGCCGGCGAGGCAGCTTCCCAGGACGGGCGGAGCTGGGAGAAGCGCAGGACCCGCCCCGCCACCATTCCGTCGCCCGCCGAATGGCCTGATTCATTGCCGCCGACGTTGAACCGGTCCCGGTTCACCAGCCGCAACGTGGCGATGACCCGGTCGCCGCTGGCCAGCGGCGCGCTGGCTGCAGACGGCCGATCGCCGGCCGCAGGGGGTGCAGCGGCAGGCTGGCCGCTTCCAGAAAGCTCCCGCGGCGATGCCGGCCGAGCGCCGGATGACGGGACGCCGGCGGCGGCGGCGCCTCGGGCGCTCGCGGCTCCTTCGGCGTTCGCGGCATGCCCGGCCGCGGGGCGCAGCTCGACCTCGTACAGAGCCGTGGCGCTCCCGCGGCTGGCCGTCGCGCCGACGCGGCGGAAGCGGGCCACCACCGCGGGGTCGAAGTCGACCTCCACCGCGTCGGTGCCGGGCGACCCCATCAACCCGCGCGCCTCGAAGCGCAGGAGGTAGACGGCGCCGGCGGCGGGCAGCGGCGCCCCTTCCACGGACAGCTCCGGACGGCCGACCGCCGGCATCTCCCTCCCGAGGTCGAAGGCATTGGCCAGCTCGTCGGCACGCATCGACGCCGCCCGCGGCAGCCGGCCCTCGTCCAGCAGACCGCGCCGCAGCCGGCGGTAGGAGGCGACGCCCGTGTCGGCGCCGAAGCTCGAACGCAGCGGCGCGGCGAAATCGGGCGCCGCGATCGCCGGGGCCGGGGGCGGAGCCGGCTGGACCCTGGCTGCCACGCGCGACGACGGCGGCGCCGCGGCGGCCGAGGGCGGCGCCGGGGCAGCGGTTGCGGCTGCGGCCTGGGGTGGCGCGCCGCCCGCGCGTTCGCCGGCAGCGGCCTCGCCGGCCGGGGTTTCCCTGGGTGCGGCTGCCTTCGCCGCGGGCTGCTGGGGATGCTGGCCACGCTGAGCGACGGAACCGGCACGCGCCGCCGGCGCGGCGGGGGCTCGCAGCGGGCGTTCGTCCAGGGTCGGCTCCGCCGGCGGTGCGGCTGGAGCCTCGGACGGCGCCGTGATCGTATCCGCGGTTCCCGCGGTTCCGGGCGCGCCGGCAGCGGCGCCTGGCGTGCCCGACCCTCCATACGAGAACGGTGGAGCCGGCGACGGGGAGAACTGTTCGGCAGCCTGCGGGGCCGGCGGGGCCGGCGGAGCCGGCAACGCCTTC
>DATKFK010000793.1:0-4248 GCA_035544375.1 Thermoanaerobaculia bacterium | reverse complement strand
AGGCGCGCGCAGCGAAACAACTCCCACCAGCGGGCGGGGATCTGCCGTCCGAGCTCCACGCGTTGCACCGCCTCGGCGGCGGGGCTCTCCGGCGGCCCCGGGCTCTCCGGCCGGGGCGCTGCCGGCTCCGGCGGCAGGTAGGTGCCAACCGTGGGAGGCGCCGGCCGCTTGAAGTCCGGCCCGACGACGCAGGCCCCGGCCAGGAGCGCCAGTCCAGCCGTGAGCGCCATGGCGCAGATGACGCAGCGGGTGCGGCGCGCGTCATTCATAGCGCAAGGCATCGATCGGATTGAGGCGCGAGGCCTGCCGGGCGGGGTAATAGCCGAAGAAGACGCCGATCGCGGCCGAGAACAGGAAAGCTGCCAGCACGACGATCGGATAGAGCAGCGTCGGCCAGCCCGCCACCATCGAGATCGCCTTGGAGGCGACCACGCCGGTCAGCACCCCGGCGCCGCCGCCCATCAGGCTGAGCAACGACGCCTCGACGAGGAACTGCAGCAGGACGTGCACCCGCCGGGCGCCGATCGCCATCCGCACGCCGATCTCCCGGGTGCGCTCGGTGACCGAAACGAGGAGGATGTTCATGATGCCGATGCCGCCGACGAGCAGCGAGATCGAGGCGATCGCCGCGAGCAGCAGCTCCATGACGCGGCTGCTCTCCTCGGCCACCTCGGCGATCTCGGTCAGGTCGCGCACCGTGAAGTCGTCCGGCTGTCCGGGCCTGATGCGGTGGCTCCGCTCGAGCGTCTGCGTGACCTGTTGCAGCGCCGTCTTGACCAGCTCGCCGCTGCGCGCCTGCACGAAAATGGTGTGAACGAACCCCACCAGCTTGGGCTGGATGCCGAAGGGATTGGGCGGCGGAATGAAGACCGTGGCCTGGTTCTGGGTGGAGCTGGGGGTGGCGACGCCGAGCACCCGCTCCTGCGAGGTGCGGAAGGGAATCAGCACGACGTCATCCTGGTCCTGTCCCGACGCCGAGTGGCCCTTCGGCGCCAGCACGCCGATCACCTCCATGGCGACGTTCTTGATCCGGATGGTGGCGCCGACCGGGTTCTGGAACTCGCCGAAAAGGTTGGTGAGCACGGTCTGACCCAGCAGGCACACCGTGTTGCCGTCGGCCTCGTCGCGCTCGCCGAGCGTCCGGCCCGCCACCACCGGCCACTGCCGGATCGACAGGTAGCTCGGCGTCACGCCCAGGACGCTGGTGGACCAGTTCTGGTTGCCGTTGACCGTCTGGGCGGACTGGCGGTTCACGAAGCTGATGTCGGACACGGCCGAGTCCTCTTCCAGGATCGCGGCGCCGTCGCTGACCCTGAGCGTCGAGGCGCTGCCGATGCCGGCGCGCACGCCATTGGCCCGCGACGTTCCCGGCAGCACGACCAGCAGATCGGTGCCCAGGCTCTCGAGCTGCGCCTTGAGCGCCGCCCGCGCCCCTTCGCCAACGGCCAGCATGGCGATCAGGGCGGCGACGCCGATGAAGATGCCGAGCATGGTCAGGGCCGAGCGCAGCTTGTTGCGGCCGATGCCGCGCCCGGCCGCGAGCAGCGCCATCCAGAGGAACGACCGGACCTCGGCGAGCGGCGACGGCCGCTCCGGCTCCTCGGTCGCCGCGGCGGCAGAGGCGGCGGCGGCGGAGGTTCCCGGCTGGCCGAGCGCGGCCTCCGAGCCGGCCGTGCGCTCGTCGCCGACGATGACGCCGTCGCTCATCGTGACGATGCGGTCGGCGGTCTCGGCCAGCGCCCGCTCGTGCGTGACCAGCACGACCGTCAGGCCGCGTTCGCGATTGAGCGCCCGGATCGTGCCGAGGATCTCGCGGGCGGTCTGCGAATCGAGGTTGCCCGTGGGCTCGTCGGCAAGCAGGATCGTCGGACGGTTGATCAGCGCGCGGGCGATCGCCACGCGCTGCTGCTGGCCGCCGGAGAGCTGATTGGGATGGTTGCGCGCGCGATCGGCGAGGCCGAGCAGGGCCAGCGTGTCGCGCACCTTGGCGGCGCCGTCCGCCAGCTGGCCCGAGTAGAACAGCGGCAGCGCGACGTTCTCGGCGGCGCTGGTCCGCGCCAGCAGGTTGAAGCTCTGGAACACGAAGCCGATCCGGCGGCTGCGGATCCTCGCCAGCGCCGGCTCGTCCAGCCCGGCGACGTCGATGCCGTCGAGCAGGTAGGCGCCGCTGGTCGGCTGATCGAGGCAACCGATCAGGTTCATCAGCGTCGACTTCCCCGAGCCCGAGGCGCCCATGATCGCGACGAACTCGCCGCGCTCGACGATCAGGCTGACGCCCCGGAGCGCATGGACCTCCTGGTCGCCCAGCTGGTAGACCTTGGTCGCCTCGCGGACGTCGATGACCGGCCCCCCGGGCGCCGGGCGCGGACCCGCTGCCGGCTGCGTCACAGGCGCGGGCCTCCTCCCTGCTGCCGGAACGCCTGGTTCGGGTTGGGGGCCTGCCCGCGCTGCCGCTGCTCGCCCGGCTTGATCTCGTTGACCACCACCTTGTCGCCCGGCTTCAGGTCCTTCGCGAACACCTCGATCAGCGTGCCGTCGTCGAGGCCCGTGGTCACCAGGACCGGCCGCAACTTGCCGTCGTTCAGCACCCAGACGCGGCTGCGATGCTCGCCGGCGCTGCCGCCAGTCCTGCCGCCGCGGCCGGTCCTGCCTTCGCGGCCGCCGCCGGCACGACCGTCGCGAGCGCCACCCGTCCAGGCTTCGCGGCCGCCGCCGGCCCTGCCCTCGCGACTGCCGGCGGCCCCGCCTGCCGGCCCGCCTCCGGGCCCGCCGCCGGTTTCGCCCTCGGGGCTGCCCCAGGGACTGCCTTCGCCCCTCCGGCCAAGGCGGCCTGCCGCGGCGTCACGGCCCCTGGCCTCGGTTCCGGCCTCGCCGCCTCTCGCCCGCCGCCCCTCTCCGGGGTGCCTGCGGCCCCCTTCGCTGCCCATCCCTCCCGTGCTGGGGCCACCGCTCTCGTTGCCTGCCCCGGGCGAGCCGTCGCCACCACCCTTGCCGCCGGCGCCGCGTCTGCCTGCGCCGCCGCCGCCGGTATCGGCGACCCTCGTCCCGGACTGGTCCTCGCCCTTTTCCTCGGGCCGGCCCGAGTCCCGAGCCGGCGGCGCTTCGCCCGCGCCGGCGATCCCCTCCGGGTTGAACCGCACGGCGGGAAGCGGCACCCGCAGGACGCCGTCGTGCTCGTCGATCACGATGCGGGTGTCGGCGGTCATGCCCGGAAAGAGCAGGCGCTCGGGATTGTCGACCGCCACGACCGCGTCGTAGGTGACGACGTTCTGGACGGTGATCGGGCCGTGCCGGATCTGGGTGACCTTGCCCCGGAAGGACCTGCCCGGGAAGGCCTGGACGGTGAAGATGGCATCCTGCCCGATGCGCACCGCGCCGACGTCCGACTCGCTCACGTTGGTGTCCACCTGCATCCGGGTGAGGTCCTTGCCGATGATGAACAGCGTCGGGCTCTGCAGGCTGGCGGCGACGGTCTGTCCTACGTCGACCGACCGGGTGATGACGGTGCCGACGACCGGCGACACGATGTTGGTGTAGGCGAGATTCACTTCTGCCGCCTTGAGCGTGGCTTCCTTGTTGACGATCGTCGCCTGGTCGAGGCCGATCTGCGCCGTGATCTGGTCGTAGGCGCTCTTGTCGTTGTCCACCGTGTCCTGCGACACGGTGCCCTCCGCCAGCAGCTTCGAGTCGCGCTCGAACGCGATCTTGGCGTAGACCTGCGCCGCCCTGTCCTTCTTGAGCTGCGCCTCCGCAGTCCCCACCTCGGCCCGGTCCTGGTCGACGATGAGCTGGAACGGCAGGGGATCGATGGTCGCGCAGATCTGACCGACCACGACCTCGGTGTTGAAGTCGCAGTGCAGCGTCTTGACCGGACCGGAGACGTAGGATCCGACCTGGACCGTCACCACCGGGTTCAGCGCGCCGGTCATGCTGACGGAGCGCCGGACGTTGCCGCGCGTCACCGCCGCCGTGACGTATTGGGGCCGCTGGCTCCTCGCCTGCCACCAGAGAAAGCCAGCGCCGCCGAGCACCACCACGCCAGCGGCCAGGAACCAGAGGATACGGCGGCGCACGAACGCTCTGACTGCAACCGCGAAATCACCTGCTCTTGCCAATCTGCCTCCGCGGACCTGCCGTGTCCTTCCGCCCGGCGCGGCCACTTGCCGCGGCTGCCGCCGGCAGACCGGGTAGATGGAGCCCGGTACGTAGTGATCAGACGAACCCGTGCGCTGAACGGTTACACCGGGC
>DATKFK010000792.1:0-9836 GCA_035544375.1 Thermoanaerobaculia bacterium | reverse complement strand
GGACCCGGCCGATCCGCTCGCCGCCGCCGCTCGACTGGACAAGATCGCCGTCGTGGCCCAGGACCAGGGAGCGCTGCTCACGCCGGCGGCCGAGTGGAAGACCGCCGGCACGCCGGTCGCCAAGGTCGGCGGCCGCGACTTCGTGACCGGCGGTCACCGGTACACCTCGGACCTCGTCCGCCCCGGGATGCTGCACGGCAAGGTGCTGCGGCCGGCGGGGTTCCAGGCGACGCTGGCGTCGCTCGACACCGGGCGCGCGGCGCAGATCCCCGGCGTCACGATCGTGCGCGACGGCGATTTCGTCGGCGCGGTCGGGCCCGACGCCGGCACGGCGCAGCGGGCCGTCGCGGCCCTCGACGCGCGGTGGCAGGTGCCGCCGCAGCCGTCGAGCCGCGAGCTGTTCGACTACCTGAAGCAGCATGAAGAGGGCGGCGGCGCGCGCGCCGACGGCCACGTCACGGGCGCGGTCGAGCAGGCGGCTGCCGCCGCCGAGATCAAGCTCGCGCACACCTACACCGTGGACTACATCGCCCACTGCCCGCTCGAGCCGCGGGCGGCGGTGGCCGAGTGGGACGGCGCCAGGTTGACGGTCTGGACCGGCACCCAGCGCCCATTCGCCGTGCGCGACGAGCTGGCCGAGGTCCTGCGCATCCCGGCCGACCGGGTGCGCGTCATCGTTCCCGACACCGGCTCGGCCTACGGCGGCAAGCACACGGCGGACGCCGCGGTCGAGGCGGCGCGCCTTGCCAAGGCGGCCGGCAAGCCGGTCAAGCTCGTCTGGACGCGCGAGGAGGAGCTCACCTGGGCCTACTTCCGGCCGGCCGGCGTCATCGAGGTGCGGAGCGCCGCGCGCGCCGACGGCACCCTCGTCGCCTGGGAGCTCCACAACTACAACTCCGGCAGCGCCGCCATCGGCACGCCCTACGAGGTCGCGAATCAGCGCATCCAGTACCACCCGGCGCGGTCGCCGCTGCGCCAGGGCTCGTATCGCGGCCTGGCGGCGACGGCCAACCACTTCGCCCGCGAGAGCCACATGGACGAGCTGGCGCACGCGGCCGGCGTCGAGCCGCTGCAGTTCCGGCTCAAGAACCTCGCCAACCCGCGGCTGCGGGCGGTGTTCACGGCGGCGGCCGAGAGGTTCGGCTGGGGCAAGCGGCAGCCAGGCCCGGGCGCCGGCTTCGGCATCGCCGGCGGCACCGAAAAGGGCGGCTTCGTCGCCACCTGCGCCGAGGTCGAGATCGCGGCCGGCGGCCGGGTGCGGCTGCGGCGGGTGGTTGAGGCCTTCGAATGCGGCGCGGTGGTCAATCCGAACGGGCTGCGCAACCAGATCGAGGGCGCCGTCGTCCAGGCGATCGGCGGCGCGCTCTTCGAATCCATCGAGTTCGGCAACGGCCGCATCCTCAACCCGCGCTTCGCCAAGTACCGCCTGCCGCGGTTCTCGGACGTCCCGCCGATCGAGGTGGTGGTGCTGGACCGCCGGGATCTGCCCTCCGCCGGCGCCGGGGAGACGCCGATCGTGGGGCTGGCGCCGGCGGTCGCCAATGCGATCTTCGCCGCCACCGGCGTGCGGCTGCGGGCCATGCCGCTCGCGCCTTACGGCATGCCGCAACCGGCGGCGGCACGCGGCTGACGCCGCGGGCCAGCCGCCGGGTCCCACGCCGGCGCTCCGGCCCCCCGCGCGCGTGCGGTGGCGCGGCCGGGGGCCCGGGCCGCTCGCCCTCAGGGGCAGGTGAAGGCCTGGGTGTCTTGCAGCGGCAGGGCGGCGGTGTTTGCCGGGTTGGTGTACTGCTTCGACTGCCCGGTCCGGTTGTCCGTCACCGTCACCGTGAAATAGACGTTGGTGGTGGCCGCGAAGAAGACCCAGAACCTTTGGTTCACCCCGCAACCGTCGAGCACCTTGATCAGCAGCTCCGGATTGGCGGCGGCGAAGAACCAGAAGAGCCCGCCCTGGAAGACGCCGACGCTCGACAGCGGCACCGCCGTGGCGCTGCCCGGCTGGCTGCCGGTGACGAAGCTCGCGCTGAGCGAGAACCTGCCGTCGCCGGGCTGGTCGTCGAGGCACAGGGTGGCGGGGCTGGCGACGCAGGCCGGGGCCACGTTCAGCCAGCCGTCGACCAGGGCCGCGCCGTCAACCGTGCCGAGCCCCGTGACCCGGTCGTAGCCCGGACCCGCGCCGTAGCCGCCCACCCCCGGCACGCTGTTGTTGCCGCTGGTGATGTCGTGGAAGACCGCAGCGCCCTTGCCGGTGTACTGGCTCGTCCCGAGTTGGTACAGCGAGGGATTGGCGTTGCCCTGCCAGCGCCGCGCGCGCTGCACCAGAAGCGCCATGAGGCCCGCGAAGGAAGGCGCCGCGCCCGAGGTGCCGCCGACCGAGAGCTGCTGCTGGCCCTCGAGATAGATGTAGGAGGTGTGTTTGGCCGCCGCCAGGGCAACGTCCGGCACGTCGCGAGCGCCGTCGTCGGGCACCCCCGGCGCCGACTGCCAGGCCGGCTTGGTGAAGAAGGTGCTGGCGCCGCCGCCGGAAGCCCACAGGCCGGAGCCGCCGGCGACCGTGCCGCTCTCGTTCCAGGCGACCTCGGGGATGTAGGAGAGCGCCGAGCCCTTGGTGACCGGATCGCCGGCGGCGGCCCACCATTGCCCGGGATTGGCGGTGTCGTCGAACTGGCTGCCGCCGACGCAGACGTCGGCAGGCGTCGAGCACAGGCCGTTCGGGGACGTCACCGAGCCGCGCGCCTCGTTCGGAGGGTCGCAGATGTCCGGACCGCTGTCGCCCGCCGCCACCACGGCGGTCATCCCCTGCGCGGCCGCCTGCGTCCACAGGTCGTTCCAGAAGGTGAGGGCGACCGACCCGAGGTGGCTCTCGCAGTTCCCGTAGCTCGTGCTCACGACCGGCGCCAGGTCGTGATCGACGGCGTACTGGGCCGAGAGCATGATGCCGTCGCTGGCGCCGGTCGACGCCGAGATCACCAGGCGCACCGTGGCGCGCGGGGCCACCGCGCCCGCCCACTCGACGTCGAGATCGGACTCCCCCTCGTTGTAGGGATCGATGATGCCCGGGTCGGGGCCGTTGTGGACGAAGACCGGATCGTTCGGCGGCAGTCCGAAGGTGCTGCGAAAGGCCTGCACGTCCGCCAGCTGGATGTCGGTCTTGCCGACGACGGCGATGCTCTGCCCGCTGCCGTCGATCCCGGCCGCGTAGAGCGGCTGCAGGTGGTAGATGGTGGCGAGGTCGGCGGGGGCAAGGAGGTGCGCGCCGCCGGCGCCGTTGTCTTGCGGGGCGGCGACCGGGGAGGGACCACCCGCCGCGGCAACGGCGCGCCGCCGCTCGAGCGACGAGGTGAGCGGGAAGTCGTGCAGCGAGACGATGCCTTTCACCAGGCCCGACAGGGAGCGCGGCAGAGACGGCGGCAGGGCGTTGGCGTGGTGGAGCTCGCCGGCGACCCGGTAGTCGCGCATCTCGGTCGCGAAGGCCCGCTCCACCTGGCCCGCGGTGCCGGAGATCTCGATCCAACCGCGGCCGGCGGCCGGCTCGCCGACGGCGAATCCCTGGGCGCGCAGCCAGCCGGCCACCTGCCGGAGATCGCCGTCGCCGAGGCCGAACTCCGCCCCGAACTCGGCAGGGGTGAGCCAGCGGTGGAAGCGCGGCGAGGCCGGGTCCTGCTGGTCGGCGAGCAGCGTCGCGAGGCGCTCCCGGGCGCCGGGCCGCAGCGCCAGGGCCACGACAATGCGATCCATCGGCAGCCGCGGGTCGGTGCGGCCCACCGACAGCTCCGGGCGCGCCAGCGGATGAACGGCCCCCGGCAACGCCACGCGGTCCGCGGCGAGGGGCCCGGTGCGGGCGAAGGCAGGCAGCCCGAGGGCCAGCGACGTGAGCGCCGCCAGGAGGACGGCGCGGCGTGAATTGGCGCACATTAATGCGATTATAGCATGCGGACCGAGCGGACCTCTATCGAGCGGACCTCTACCGAGCGGACCCCTAACGAGCGGATCTCTACCGAGCGGACCTCTAATGCCAGGGCTCTGCCAAAAGGGGCGGCAACCCCTCCTCGGCCAGGGCGCGATTGAAGGCGGCCAGGTCCTCGCCCCAGACAGCCCGCAGCGCGCCGCGCAGCGCCGCGAGCTGTGCGTCGAGATCGGCGAAGCGTCGCTCCTCGGCCGCCGTCGGCCTGGCGTCGGCGGTCGCCAGGACCCCAGCCAGCGCGGCGAACTGGAAGTCGAGCTTCGGCGTATAGACCAGCGAGTCTTCGTCGGCCTGCAGGTCGGGGTTCCACAGCTGCTCGGCCACGCCGTCGAGCTTCGCCGTCAGCTCCCGGGCGCGCCGCTGGCTGTCGCCGGCCTTGCCGAGCTGCGCCGCGCGCTCGGCCTGGTCGCGGACCCGCGCCGCGAGGTCGCGGCTGCGGCGCACCAGCTCGTGGGTCTCGGCCAGGCGGGCATGGATCGCCGCGAGCAGCTGCGCCTGGCGTTCGAGGTCGGCGGCGGCCGCCGCCACCCGCGGGTTGGGCAGGACGTCGGCCTGCTCCTCGAGCGTCTGCGCCCCCACCCGCAGGCGCACCGTGTAGGCGCCCGGCGCCACCTTGACGCCGGCCGGCGGGTAATCGTCGAAGACCAGCCTGGCCGTGAGCAGCCTGGGTTCTTCCAGCCGCAGGTCCCAGACGAAACGGTTCAAGCCCGCCCTGGGCTCCAGGGTGGCGGCCCCGTCCTCGTCCTCCTCCGGCCCGGTGTCGTGTTTCGCGTTCTTCGCCTCCGGCTGCCGGCTCGCGAAGCTGCGGATCACCTTGCCGCCGGCCAGGATCTCGAGCGTCACCGCGCCGGCCGGCCGCGGCTCGTCCGCCAGCCAGAAGTAGATCGCCAGGCCCGCCGGCGGATTCTCTCCCAGGCGCGCGCGCCTGGCGCCGTCTTCGTCGAGGTCCGCGCCGTCGCCGCGGGCCGCCGGCTGCGGCCGGAAGAGGACGGCAGGGCGCGCGGCCATCCCCAGCTGCCACCGGCGCAGGGGAGTCAGGTCGTCGAGGACCCAGAACGCCCGGCCCTGGGTGGCCAGCACCAGGTCGCCGCCCGCGATCTGAAGGTCGGTGATCGGCACCACCGGCAGGTTGAGCTGGAAAGGCTGCCACGAGGCGCCGTCGTCGAGCGACAGGTAGAGGCCGGTCTCGGTGCCGGCGTAGAGCAGGCCGCGCCGCGCCGGGTCTTCCCGCACCACGCGGGTGAAGGCCCCCGCTGGGATGCCGCCGTCGATCCGGCTCCAGGTCTTGCCGTAATCGCTCGTCTTGTAGAGATAGGGCCGCCGGTCCTCGAGCTTGTAGAGCGTCGCGGCCAGGTAGGCGCTGGCGGGATCGTGCGGCGAGACCTCCAACGAGTTGACCTGGATCCATTCCGGCAGACCCTTGGGCGTGACGTCCCGCCAGGTCCTGCCGCCGTCGCGGGTCAGGTGCACCAGGCCGTCGTCGCTGCCCGCCCAGATCGTCTGCCGGTCGTGCGGCGACTCGGCGAGGGCGAAGATCGTGTCGTAGACCTCGACGCCGGTGATCTCGTGGCCGATCGGACCTCCCGAGTAACCCTGCTTGCCGCGGTCGTTGCGAGTCAGGTCCGGGCTGATCTCCTCCCACGTCTCCCCGCCGTCCGCGCTGCGCAGCAGGACCTGCGCCGCGTGATAGAGGATGTGGGGCTCGTGGCGCGACACCAGGATCGGCGCGTTCCAGTTCCAGCGGTACCTGAGGTCTCTGACCGCCTGGCCGTCGATCTGCTGCGGCCAGGCGGCGATCTCCCGCGCCTGGCGCGTCCGGTGGTCGTAGCGGGTGATCTCGCCGCCGTAGCCGCCGGCGTAGACCACGTCCGGATCGCGCGGATCGGGCGCCACCCAGCCGCACTCGCCTCCTCCCACCGCGTGCCAGTCGCGCTCCCCGATGCCCGGACCGGGGACGGCGCTGGGAATGGCGATCGTGGTCTTGTCCTGCTGCGCGCCGTAGATCCAGTAGGGAACCCGGCGGTCCACCGCCACGCGGTAGATCTGCGAGGTCGGCTGGTTGTCCTCGCTCGACCAGGTGCGGCCGCCGTTCAAGCTGATCCGGGCGCCGCCGTCGTTGCCCAGGATCATGCGGCCGGTGTCGTCGGGATCGATCCACAGGTCGTGGTTGTCGCTGAAGCGCGGGCCGACGACGGTGAAGGTGCGGCCGCCGTCGATCGACTTGGCGAGCTCGACGTTGGGGAGATAGACGGTGTCGGGCTGCCTGGGGTCGGCGTAGACCCAGCTGTAGTACCAGGCGCGCTGGCGCAGAGCGTGCGCCGCGCTGACCCGCAGCCACTGCTCGCCGCCGTCGTCGCTGCGGAAGAGGCCGCCGTCCGCGGCTTCCACGATCGCCCACACTCGGTCCGGCCGCGCCGCGGACACCGCCACGCCGATGCGGCCGACCACCCCTTGCGGCAGCCCGCCGGCGAGCTTGCGCCAGCTGTCGCCGCCGTCGGTCGATTTGTAGAGCCCGCTCGCCGGACCGCCGCTCTCGATGCTCCACGGCGCGCGGTAGGCCTGCCAGAACGCGGCGAACAGCACGCGCGGATTGTGCGGGTCCATGGCGAGGTCGGCGGCTCCGGTCTTGGCGTCGACGAAGAGCAGCCGCCGCCAGCTCCGGCCGCCGTCGCGCGAGCGATAGACGCCGCGTTCGGGGTTCGGCCCCCAGGCGTGCCCCAGGGCGGCGACGTAGACGGTGTCGGCATCCCGGGGATCCACCACCACGCGCGAGATGTGCTGGGTCTCGCGCAGGCCGACGTTCGACCAGTGCCTGCCGGCGTCGGTGGAGCGGTACACGCCGTCGCCGGCCGCCACGTTGCCGCGCATCGAGGCTTCGCCGGTTCCGGCATAGATCACGTTGGCGTCCGACGGCGCCACGGCGATGGCGCCGACCGAGCCGGTCGCGAAGTCGCGGTCGGAGATCGGCTCCCAGCTGGTGCCGGCGTCGTCCGTCTTCCACACGCCGCCGCCGGTCGAGCCGAAGTAGAACGTCGCCGGCCGGCCGCGCACGCCGGTGACGGCGCACACCCGCCCGCCGCGATAGGGACCTACGTTGCGGAAGCGCATGCCGCCGAAGCGGCGGGCGTCGAATCCCGCGGGGTGCTCCGCCGACGTGGCCGTGGCGGCCACGGCAAGGGCTGCGACACCGAGGACGAGCAACGGTCCTCGGCATCGCCCGCGCCGAGGCTGGAAACAGGTCATCGCGGCCTCCCTGAAGGGTCGTCTCGCCGCATCCTATATGATGGCCGCCGCCGTTCTCCGGCCGCCGATCGCCCACCGGCCCTCCCTGGCCGCGGATCGCCGCCGCCTTGCCGACATGGCTCACCGCTATCCCGAGAGCGCGCTGTTCTATCGCCGCCTGGACCGCGGCTTCCCGCTGGCGGTGCGCGGCGAGGGAGCCTGGATCGCCGACGAGGCCGGGCGCCGCTATCTGGACGCTTGCAGCGGCGCCATGGTGGTCGCCGCCGGTCACGGCGTGGCCGAGATCGCCGCGGCCGCCGCCGCCCAGGCGCACCAGCTCGCTTACGTCAACGGCACCCAGTTCGCCAACGCCGCGGCTGAGGAGCTGGCGGGCGAGCTGGCCGAGGTGCTGCCCGAGCCGCTGCACTACAGCTACTTCCTGTCCAGCGGCTCGGAGGCGGTCGAGGCGGCGGTCAAGCTGGCGCGCCAGTACTGGTGCGAGCGCGGGCGGCCGGAAAAGTGGAAGGTCATCAGCCGCAACCCCTCCTACCACGGCAACACCCTGGCCGCGCTGGCGCTGTCGGGCCGCGAGCACTACCGCCGTATCTACCGGCCGCTGCTGCTGGATTTCCCGCGCATTCCCGCACCCGACCCCTACCGGCACCCCGGTCCCGACTGCGCCGCCTGCAGCGGCGAGGCGCTGGCGGCGGAGCTGGCGGCGCAGGGGCCCCAGACGGTGGCCGCGTTCCTGGCCGAGCCGATCCTCGGCAGCTCCGGTGGCGCCGTGGTGCCGTCGGCCGCTTACTACCGCCGCGTCGCGGAGCTCTGCCGCGAGCACGAGGTGCTGTACATCGCCGACGAGGTGCTCACCGGCTGCGGCCGCACCGGGAGGTGGTTTGCCTGCCAGCACTACGATCCGGTCCCGGACGTCCTGGTGCTCGGCAAGGGCTTGAACGGCGGCTACTCGCCGCTCTCCGCCGTGGTGGCGAGCCGCAAGATCGTGGACACGCTCGCGCGCGGGAGCGGCGCCTTCAACCACGCCCAGACCTACTCCAACAACCCGGTGGCCTGCGCGGCCAGCGCCGCCACCGTGCGATACCTCAAGCGCCATCGCCTGGTGGAGCGGTGCGCCGAGGTCTCCGGCGGCTTCTTCGCCGCGCTGGCGACCGTCGCCGGCCATCCCGCGGTCGGCGACGTGCGCGGCATCGGGCTGCTGGCGGGGATCGAGCTGGTGCTCGACCGTGCCACCCGCGAGCCGATGCCGCGCGCCTGGCGCTTCGCCGAGCGCCTGGTCGACAGCGCCCGCGAGGAGGGTCTGCTCGTCTGGCCGAACGTGGGTCACGCCGACGGCGAGCGCGGCGACCTGATCATCGTCGCGCCGCCGCTCAACGTCACCGGTGACGAGGTGACCGAGATCGGCGAGCGCCTGCGGCGGGCCCTGGCCGCGACGCCGATGGCGCCGCCGGGATAGCCGCCAGCATCTCCTCCCAGTAGCCGCCAGTAGCCGGGACGCTTCATCAGTCCCGAAGGGCCACGCCGCGTCGGCGCTGCATCACCATAGCATTGACAATCTAGGTATCTTCATCGACAATACCTAGACGTGCTATGTTTATCAGCGCCCCCTCGCCTCTCCTCTCGCCGTCCCTGACCTTCGCCGTCTACCTCGCCGGCGCCGCGCTGTTGATCGCCTTGCTGCGCTGGTGGCGGCGCGAGGTCACCTGGCGGGAGGGCCTCATGTACGCGGCGCTGACCGCCGCCTTCTTCGCGCGGCCGCTGCTCACCAACGCCATCCAGGTGCCGTCGGACCTCGCCTACGAGGTGCGGCCGTGGCGCGAGACGCTGCCGGCGCCGCCCGCCGTCCACAACCGCCGGGTCGAAGACACGCTGCTCGAGCAGCTGCCGTTCCACACCCTGGTGCGCCGGCGCCTGCTCGCCGGCGAGGCGCCGCTCTGGTCGCACGAGATGGGCACCGGCCAGCCGCTGCTCGGCAACGCTCAATCCGCGCCGTTCGCGCCGCTACACCTGCTGGCGCTCCCCCTGCCGCCGTTGCAGGCGCTGCCGGTGAGCGCCGCCTGGGCCATGCTGCTGCACCTCCTGCTGGCGCACGCGCTCGCCCGCGCGCTGGGCGCCGGGCGCCTGGGAGCGGCGCTAGCGGCGGTTGCCATCGGGCTGTCGAGCTACTCGGTGGTCTGGGCCTACGACACGCTCGGCATGTCGTCAGCCTGGGTCCCCGGCGTGATCCTTGGAGTGGTGCTGCTGGCGCGGAGCGGCGGCGAGGGTCCGCAGCAGGCCGGGGCTGAGCCGAAAGTCCGCGGCGCGCTGGCGGGGCTCGTCGTCTGTGCCGCCGGCGTCGCGTCCGGCGGCCATCCCGAAACGCTCGCCCACACGGCGCTGGCGGCGTTGGCGGTGGCCGCCGCCCTGGCGCCGGGGATGTCCTGGCCCAGGCTGCGTGCGTTCCTGGCGCGGCTCGCCGCCGCGGCTGCCCTGTGCGCGGCCCTGACGGCGCCCATCCTGCTCCCCTTCGCGCAGACGCTGCCCGGCAGC
This sequence comes from Thermoanaerobaculia bacterium, assembly GCA_035544375.1. Lineage (GTDB taxonomy): Bacteria > Acidobacteriota > Thermoanaerobaculia > Multivoradales > UBA5704 > JASLEW01. Next base: position 109 of record DATKFK010000792.1, on the reverse strand, counting down.
CAGCGCTGGGACGCGCTCGAGGGTGGGCCCGATCCCTTCGTACCGCCGGCGTTCGAGGCCCGCTACCTGCTGCCGACGCTCGATCCCCTGGCCTTCGGCGGCCCGTTTG
>DATKFK010000791.1:0-6267 GCA_035544375.1 Thermoanaerobaculia bacterium | reverse complement strand
GTCCACCCGCAGCCAGGTTTCCTTCAGCCAGCGGAAGCCCGAGGGGTCGAGGTAGCGCAGCGCGGCGCCCGCGACCGGGCCGAGGTCAGGCGGGAACCAACGCCAGACGAAGTCCTGAAGGAACGGCAGCAGCACGACCGGCAGCAGGAACACCAGGATCGGCCTGCCGGTGGCCGCGCCGATCAGGAAGGCGGCGCCGGCGGTGAAGACCAATCCAGGCAGCAGCAGCACGAGCATCGGCCGCAGGTAGGCGAGCACCCTGAAGGGCCCATAGATGTCCGGGGTGGAGGCATCCGGCAGGCCGTGCACGAACAGGATCAGGGTCGCCAGGAAGACGGCCATGACCGCCAGGCAGGCCGCCAGGGCGGCGAAGAACTTCCCCCAGACGTACTCGCCCGAGGTGAGCGGCGTCGCCGCCAGGATCGCGTCCACCCGCCGCTCGCGGTCGCGGATGAGCGGCATGCCGGCCGCGACCGCGACGAAGAAGGCGACGAGCAGGAAGCCGAGCAGCGGCAGCACGAAGCCGACCTGGAACTCGGAGTTGGCCCATGCCCGCGGACTGCCGAGCGACGTGTCGACGGAGCGGTAGATCCAAATGCCGCGCGACATCAGCCAGGCATTGCCGGCCATCAGCGCCGCCCACAGCCAGAACAGCGGCCGGCGCGCCGCCTCGGCGAGATCGGCGGACGCGATCGTCCTGAAGCGGCGAGCGCTCATGCCCACCACTACGAGAAGAGCGGCAGCGAAGTTACGGGGCCGGGCCCCGGCGTCGCGGGCCTCGCCTGACGCTGTCAACGGTGACCGTGCTCCGGCACGCGCCGCCGGCTCAGGGGGGAGGCTTGTGCTTCGCGCCGGCCGGCAGCGGCGGGATGTCCGGCTTCTTGCCGAGCTCGATGCGCTTGACCACCGGGGGCAGCGGGCCGCCGCCCGGCTGGTCGAAGTAGACGGCGATGTTCGCCTTGCGGCGCAGCTCCTCCGTCCAGTGGTCGATCTCCTCGGTCAACCGCTGCTGGCGCAGCACCTCGCGGATCTTGTCGCGGACCTCGTCGAGCGGCGGCACCGGCAGGTGCTGCTGCTGCATCTCCCGCGTCAGGACGGTCTTGTAATAGGTGGCGATGTCGTCCAGGCTGACGAACACCTGCGGCCCCAGGCGCTCGTCGACGAACGTCAGCACCTCGAGCTGCCGCGCCATGAGCTGGCGCAGCGCCGCCTCGTCGAGGCCGACCTCCCGCAGCTTCTGGCGGAAGGTGGCCTCGTCCTTGAAGCGCGCCCGCACCTCGGCGACCTGCTTCTCGATCTGGTCCACCGGGACCTGCTCGAGACCGAAGCGGTCGATCTCGTGGAAGCGCAGGCGCTGCGCGACGAGATCGTCGAGGACGCCCCGGCGAAAGGCCTTCTCGGCTTCACCGGGCTTCGGCTGCAGCTGTCCGAGGACCACCGCGCGGTCGAGGTCCGAGGCCAGGATCGGGTCCTCGTCGACGATCGCCAGGACGCGGTCCTTGAGCACGTTGGGAGACGCGGACCCTGCCGGCGCGGCGGCCGCGGCCGCGGCGGCCGGCGCCGCGGACGCCCCGGCAACGAGCAAGGCGAAGGCGACGACGGCGGGAGCGAGCGCCAACCGGCGCGCAGCGCCCCGCCTTGCCGCCGCCGTGAACGCGAGGACCGCGACGGAGTCGTGCGCGGAGCGGCGTCGGCAAGCGCGGCGGGCGGTCACGGACGCCATGCTAGCATCCGTGGGTATCATGTCCGACATCCCTTCCCGCCTCACCGTGGGCCTCGCCCAAAGCGATTGCCGGCTGGGCGAGGTCGAGGCGAACGTCGAGCGCCATCTCGCCTGGATCGAGCGCGCCCGGCAACGGGAAGTGGACCTGCTCGTCTTCCCCGAGCTGTCGCTGACCGGCTACCGCCTGCTCCATCTCACGCCGCGCGTGGCGCTGGCCGCCAACGCCGCCGCCCTCGACCGGCTGGCCGCCGCGGCGGGTCCGATGGCGGTCGTGGTCGGCTTCGTCGAGGAGGACCGCCTGGGAAGGCTGCACAACAGCGCCGCGCTGTTGCGCCACGGCCACCCGGCCTTCGTCCACCGCAAGCTCTACCTGCCGACCTACGGCATCTTCCAGGAGCAGCGCTTCCTCAGCACCGGCCGCCGGCTCGAGCTGGCGCCGCTTCCCTGGGGCCGGGCAGGGGTGCTGATCTGCGAGGACATGTGGCACCCGGAGCTGGCCCGCCGGCTGGCGCTGGGCGGCGCCAAGCTGCTGCTCGTGCCTTCGGCCGCGCCCGGCCGCATCGGCGGCGGCGACGTCCCCGAGAGCGCCGAGAGCTGGGAGGTCCTGACCCGCTCGACCGCGCTGCTCAACACCTGCTGGGTGGTTTACTGCAACCGGGTCGGCTGGGAGGAGGGCTCCTTCTACACCGGCGGCAGCCACATCGTCCGCCCCGGCGGCGAGCTGGCCGAGCGCGCCCCCTATCTCGAAGAGCACCTGCTGATCGCCGAGATCGATCTGCGCGACGCCGACCGCCTGCGCTGGAAGCTGCCGCTGCTCGCCGACGACCGCGGCGACATCACCGGCCCGGAGCCCGCCCCGTGATCCGGCGCGAGCAGGTGGCCGGCCGGCTGGCCCTCAACGCGCCGCTGGCCGTCGCCGTGCTCACCGGCTTCATCCGCGACGCGGTCGAGACGACCGCCACCGAGGGCGTGGTGGTCGGGCTCTCGGGCGGCGTCGATTCGGCGCTCGCCGCCGCGCTCGCCGCCCGCGCGCTCGGACCGCGGCGGGTGCACGCGTTCGTGCTTCCCTACCGGATCTCCCACCCCGATTCGGTGGCCGACGCCCAGGCGGTCGCCGAGCAGCTCGGCATCGATTGGCGGGTCATCGACATCTCGCCCATGGTCGATCCCTACTTCGCGCTCGAGATCCCTGACGGCGGCGCGGCCGCCGAACGCCGCCGCGGCAACAAGCTGGCGCGCGAGCGCATGACCATCCTCTTCGACCAGGCCAAGAAGCTCGGCTGCCTGGTGCTCGGCACCTCGAACAAGACCGAGATCCTGCTCGGCTACTCGACGGTCTTCGGCGACAACGCCAGCTCGCTCAACCCGCTGGGCGACCTGTACAAGCAGCAGGTCTGGCAGCTCGCCGCGCACCTCGAGCTGCCGCCGCGGGTGGTTGCCAAGAAGCCCTCGGCGGACCTCTGGCCGGGACAGACCGACGAGGACGAGCTCGGCGTGACCTACGCGGTGGCGGACGAGGTGCTGTACCTGCTGTTCGACCTAGGCCTGCGCCCGGCCGAGGTGGTGGACCGCGGCTACGAGGAGGCGGCGGTGCGCCGCATCGTCCAGCTCGAGCAGACGAACCGCTACAAGCGCCGCCTGATGCTGATCGCGCGCCTGTCGGGGAGCGCCATCAACCTCGACCAGGAGATCCCCCGCGATTGATGGCGGAGAGCGGCCGCCTGCTGGTGATCGCGACGCCGATCGGCAATCTCGGCGACCTGTCGCCGCGCGCCCGCGACGCCTTCGCCGCCGCCGACCTGGTGGCCTGCGAGGACACCCGCCGCACCGGCCGCCTGCTGTCACAGCTCGGGCTGCGCCGGCCGCTGATCTCGCTGCACGAGCACAACGAGCGCCGGCGGCTGCCGCACCTGCTGGCGGAGCTGGCGGCGGGCCGGACGGTGGCGCTGGCCAGCGACGCCGGCACGCCCCTGCTGTCCGATCCCGGCTACGTGCTGGTCCGCGAGGCCGCGGCGCAGGGCGCCAGCGTCGAGACGGTGCCGGGGCCGTCGGCGGTGCTGGCGGCCCTGGTCGCCTCGGCGCTGCCGCCCTACCCGTTCACCTTCGCCGGCTTCGCGCCCTCGCGGCAGGGCAAGCGCCGCGACTTCTACCGCGGCTGGGCGGCGCTGGGCCATACCCTGGTGGTCTTCGAGTCGCCGCACCGCCTGCTCCCGAGCCTCGCCGACGCCCTGGCCGAGATGGGCGACCGCCCGGCGGCGGTGGCGCGGGAGCTCACCAAGCTGCACGAGGAGGTGGTGCGCGGGCCGCTGACCGCCCAGCTCGCCGCCTGGCAGGCGCGGCCGTCGATCAAGGGTGAGGTGGTGCTGGTGATCGGCGCCGGCGACCGTGCCGGCAGCGGCGCGGCGGGCGCGGCGGGCGAGGCCGCCGAGGCCGGCGAAGGCCGCGAAAAGGAGGATTGATGAGCAGGTTGCCAACCTTGTCCACGCCGTCCGCGCTGCCGGCGCGCCTCGCCGCCGTCCTGGCGCTCGTTGCCGCCCTTGCCGTCCTCGCCGGCTGTGCCACGGGCTGGGGGGGGCGCGCGCCCTGGGAGGGGCCGGCCTCGCCGCAGACGCAGGCCGTCGAAAAGGCGGTGGATCGCGCGTACCGGCACACCGGCACGGTCACGGTCGCGATGGCCTACATGGACCTCGCCACCGGCGGCAAGGTGATGCGCAACGAGAACCGGCCCTTTCACGCCGCGAGCACGATGAAGGTGCCGGTGATGATCGCCGCCTGGGCCGCCGTCGATCAGGGGGTCCTCAGGATCGATCAGCCGATCGCGGTGCGCAACGAGTTCCGCAGCATCATCGACGGGTCGCGCTTCCACCTGGCGCCCGAGGACGACGGCGATCCGGATCTTTACGCTGCCGTGGGCTCCACGCGGCCGCTCTCCGAGCTGATCCGGCACATGATCGTGCGCAGCTCGAACCTGGCGACCAACCTGCTGATCGATCAGCTCAGCGCCTCGCGGGTGATGGACGTGATGCGCCAGATGGGCGCCTACAACCTGCAGGTCCTGCGCGGCGTCGAGGACGAGAAGGCGTACCAGGCCGGGTTCAACAACGAGGTCAACGCCGCCGACCTGATGCTGCTGCTGGCTGGCATCGCGCGGGCCGCCGCCGAGCCCGCGGCCGCAGCCGCGCCGCCCGATCCCGGGGCCAACGAGCCGGTCGCCGCGCCGGCCATCTCGCACCGCGGCGCCGCCGCGATGATCGAGGTGCTCGAAGCGCAGGAGTTCAACGAGAAGATCCCCGCCGGGCTGCCGCCGGGGACGCCGGTCGCCCACAAGACCGGCGACATCACCGGCATCCATCACGACGCCGGCATCGTCTTCGCGCCCGGCGAGGCGCCCTACGTGCTGGTGGTGCTCACCGCCGGCTTCGACAAGGAGGAGACGGCGAACCGCTTCATCGCCAGCCTCTCCCGCAGCATCTGGGAGGCCCGCCACCTGCCGCCCCCGCCGCCGCCGCGCGGGCACCGGTGAGCGGTGCGGCTCGCCCTGAAGGAGCTAACGCCGGCGCCCTTTCGTCCCTGACTTCGGCACTTCACCGACACCTGCCGCTTGTGGGTCACGATTCCGCATGGTACTTTCCCACTGTGGGATGAAGGGACTATGGCGAACACAGTATCGTATTTGAGCGTAGACCGTAAGGGACGCGCCACCTTGCCCGAGGAGGTGCGCTCTTCGCTTGATCTCAAGCCCGGAGATTTCGTGCTTCTGGAGCGGACGGAGCGAGGGACCTACGAGCTGGTGCCGGCGGCGCTGGTGCCGCGTGACCAGCTCTGGTTTCACCATCCTGAGATGCAGCGCCGAATCCGCAAGGCGGAGGCGGATCTTGCCGCGAGCCGGACCAACGTGACCCATTCAGCCGAAGAGGCTCAGGCACTCCTCGATAGCTCCAAGGGCAAGCGCCGGCGCGGGCACCGGTAGGCGGATTTGCCATCCCGGCCGGCTGTTGCATCCGCCACCTGGACGGAACAATGGTGGAAGAGCTATGCGCGGCTGCCCGCGGAACGCCAAGCTTCCTGTGATCGGGTCGCGATGGCGCTGATCAAGGGGACCGAGACTCCTGGTTCCAACGTGAAGCCTATCCTTCCGGAAAAGCACTATCTCGAGGCGCGGATCAGCAGCGGCGATCGAATCGTCTTTCGTCAGGAGCGGGACGCAATCTTCTTCATCGACGTAATCAGCCATGACGACATTGGGCGCTATGGCCACTGGCCACGACAAGCCCGCCAGCAACCTCGCCGAACCAACCGCTGAGTCCCCACTCCACGCTCTGCACCGCTGAGGCCGGGCCAGCGGTGGGTCGCTGCGCCGGCCCTCGGGCCCCCGGCTGCGTTGCCGCGAACTTCTGACTCGGGACTCTAGCTAGCAGGCTGCTGATAAATCCCGCACACCGCGCTACGCCCTGCGGGTTGCGGCGGCGCGGGGCCGTCTGCGGCGTTGCCGCTCCTCGACGATGTCGGGGCATCGCCTGCGTCGCGGCGCCTGGCATCCGGCC
>DATKFK010000790.1:0-2419 GCA_035544375.1 Thermoanaerobaculia bacterium | reverse complement strand
TGGCCCGACAGGAGGGTGCGCGCCTGCTGGTCGATGGCCTCGGCGAGCGCGGCGAGCTGCTCGGCGGTCATCTGGTGCAGCCGCTCGGTGCGCAGCCGGCTGAAGTCCTCGCGCAGGCTCACCAGCCCCGAGGTGATCAGGCCGTAGAGCAGCTTGCACGCCTCGAAGGGGCTCATGTCGAGACCCACCGCCACCTCCTCGATCGAACGGCGTTCGTCGATCTTGCAGATCAGCGCCCATTCCTGAGGGGTGAGGGACACCGAGGTGGTCGCTGCCTGGTTGGTGAACACCGGCACCAGGCGGGTCGACGGGATGCGCTTGGACAGGACCTGCCACTCGTCGATGCGGCGGGCGGCTTCCATCAACAGGTTGGTGTTCGATTTCTGGATGGTGGTGAGGTCGGTTTCCTGCCCCGGCGTGAACACGAACTCGCCTTCCGGCCAGATCGCCAGCTCGTACACCGCCTCCTCGCCGGTCAGGTCGCCGATGTGGGCGTGGACGATCTGGCCGCTGCGCAGGTAGATCTCGCCCGACGAGTCGGCGTTCCGCTTCAGGGTGAAGACACCGGTCTTACCTGAAACGGAAACCAGCTGGATGATGTCAGGAAGGGGCAGCTCCTTGAGAGAACCTTGGAATGCCATGACCTTGGTCGATCAGAGAATTGATGCTAGCACAGACGCCTCCGGGGGCGCCCCCCCGGTTCTAGGGCCACGGGCTCCCGGGGTGGCGACCTTCCAGGCTCGCTGGGGGGTGGTGCCGAGATCGACGGTTCTTGCCTCGCCTCTTAGAGTCGCCACCCCGGGAGCCCGTGGCCCTGGAACCTCCCCCCTCTCCGGCTGACGGTCTCTTCGGCCACCGGCGGTGGCGGTCCGGATACCTCATGATTCCTTGCGCTTGGTCCGCCACCATCGCCGGACTGCTACCAGACACCAGACGGCCTCCGCCAGGCCGAACGGCCAGGCGCCCTGAAGAAAGCCGTAGACCGAGCCCAGGGCACAGGACCCGGCGAAGCCCAGGACGAACCACCGGCTCCGATGCTCCAGCGCATAGCAGACCAGCATTCCCGTGACCGAGAAGAGACCAAGGAAGGTGAGGCGATCCATGAGGGCCGAGCATCTGGAACACTACAGTGTATTGGTGCAGGCTGCGGCCACGTTCTTGCCTACCGCGTCTTGGCGCGCAGCTGGTCCAGCCGAAAACGCTGCGCGCAACAGAGCGCCAGGGCCAGGGCGTCGGCGGCGTCGGGGGACAGGGCGGCGCCGCTGCCGGCGCCTGGACCCAGCAGCAGCCTCACCATCCTGGCCACCTGGGTCTTGTCGGCACGGCCGTTGCCGGTGACCGCCGACTTGACCTCGGCGGGGCTGTACTCCGCGATCTCGACGCCGCGGCCCGCCAGCACCGCCAGCAGCGCGCCGCGGGCCTGGGCGAGGACGATGAGCGAGCGCGCATTGATGCCGTGAAAGGGCGTCTCGAGCGCCGCGAGGTCGGGGCGCCGCCGCGAAACCAGCTCGCCCAGGCAGGCGGCGAGATGGGCGAGGCGGGCGGGAAGGCCGAGCGCGCGCGGACAGGAGAAGCGGCCCGCCTCGATCAGCTCAACGGCGGAGCCGCTTCTTGCGACCAGGCCGTAGCCGGTGTGCAAGCTGCCGGGATCGAGGCCCAGGATGAGCAATTCACGGCCTCGTGGCGGTGAGCCGGGACCTAGGAGTGCGCAGCCGCCACCTTGTCGTCGATCGAGCTGGGGTCGAGGTTGAGCCAGACCTTCTGCACGTCGTCGTGATCCTCGAGCGCTTCCGCCAGGCGCAGGACCTGCGCGATCCGGTCCGGGGGCAGGCTCATGGTGGTTTGCGGAACCATCGCCAGCTCCTTGACCGCCACCGGCACGCCGCGCCGCTCGAGCTCGTCCTGGACCGCGGCGAAATCCTCCATCGAGGTGAAGATCTCGTAATGGTCAGGCTCGATCGCGATGTCGTCGGCCCCCAGCTCCACGGCGAGCTCCATGAATTGCTCGTCGTTCGCAGGGAGCGCCGGAGTGGCCGGGTGCTGGTCGCCGCGTTCGACGGCGAAGTACCCGCGCCGGGAGAACATCCAGGTGACGCTGCCGCTGTCCCCCAGGTTGCCGCCATGACGGGTGAACAGGTGCCGTACCTCCGAGGCCGTACGGTTGCGGTTGTCGGTCATTCCTTCGACCAGGATGGCGACGCCGCCGGGCCCGTAGCCTTCGTAGATGACCTCTTCATAGGCCTCGCCCTCGAGCTCGCCGGTGCCTTTCTTGATCGCGCGGTCGATCGTGTCGCCGGGGACGCTGCTCGAGCGGGCCTCGACGAGCGCGCTGCGCAGACGCGGGTTGGCCTTGGGATCGCCGCCCCCCATTCGTGCGGCCACCGTAATTTCGCGCAACAGCTTGGTGAAAAGCTTGCCA
>DATKFK010000789.1:0-5000 GCA_035544375.1 Thermoanaerobaculia bacterium | reverse complement strand
CACCCCGAGCACCTGCAGGCGTGTCTCCGGATCGAGCGCCGCCAAGCTCTCGTCGAGCACCAGGAGATCCACCCCCCGCAGCAGGGCCCGCGCCAGGCACACCCGGCTCGCCTCGCCGTCCGAGAGCTGCCAGCCAGCCTCGCCAATGCGCTCCTCGAGGCCGCCGGGGAGCCTGTCGAGCAGCTCACCGAGGCCGAGCTCACGACACACCTCCTTGGCTTCCGCAAGGTCGCCTTCCGTGGCCGGCCAGCCGCGGCCCGCCAGCAGGTTGAAGGCCAGGGTGTCGGCGAAGAGATGATCGTCATGGAGCTGCGGCACCGCGACCACCCGGCGGCGCCAGCCTTCGCTTCCCACCGTCGCGAGGTCGAACCCCCACAGCAGCAGCAGACCCGAGTCAGCACGGCACTGCCCAGCGGGGACCACGAGGACCCGATCGGCGCCGCCAGCGGCATGTAAACAGACTGAGCAGCTGCTGGAACGCAGCCCTCTCGGATGGGCTCACAATGTAACCGCGCAGACTCGAGCTGGTCTGATCAGTCCGCTCTTTTTCATGAGCAGTCGCCGGATTGAGGTTCTGGCATTGCTGTAGAATTCAGCTCCGAGCTCAACGCAGCATCGGGCGCCACGAGCGGTTCCAGCGACCCGAGCGAAAGAGACTGAGGATCATGGCAACGAGCGACGACCGCCGGGATGCGATCCTGCTCCTGCTCGACGACAGGCACCGCCAGGATTCCTCGAGGACTGTCGACGACACTGAAATCGCCGAAGTCCTCGACCTGGATCTATTCGAGGTTCGTCGCCAACTGGATATCCTCGAAAAGAGGGGGCTCACCAACGCAGCGAATACCTCTGGCGTTCACAGCGCCTGGATCTCGGCCAGCGGCATGGAGGCCGTGGACCGCCTGCGCGATGCCAAAGCAGCGGCGGATCCTGTAAAAGACGAGGACTCGCGGCCGGACACCTCTCCGGCCGACGCACGATCCGTCTGGGTCGTGAGCGGACGCAACACCATGGCCCGAGCTGCGATGTTTGCTTTTCTTCGCGCCCTCGGGCTCGAACCCGTTGAATGGGACCAGGCGATTGCATCCGCCGGCGAGGGCTCTCCCTTTGTTGGCGACGTCATCGAGTCATTGACCCAGCGCCAAGCGATCGTGGTCATGCTGACAGGTGACGATATCGTCCAGCTGCACCCAGCGCTCGCCTCCCCAGACGACGAGCAGGATGAGCTCACCCAACAGCTGCAGCCCAGGCCCAATGTACTCTTCGAAGCCGGCATGGCGCTAGGCAATGGTCGGACCAAGCCCCGGACCATCCTGGTGCAGGTGGGCAAGGTCAAACTGTTCTCGAACATCGAAGGCCGCCACGTCGTCAAGATGAACAACACCCAGCAGGCGCGCAACATCCTCGCCAATAGGCTCAAGACGGCAGGCTGCGCCGTCAACACCGTCGGGTTGGACTGGCTCGATACGGGAGATTTCGAGAGCTGCACTCCGGAAGGAACTCTTCAGCTCGCCGGACCGGAGCACGAAGAGCCTGTGCCCGAAGGTCTCGCGCTCGAGATCCTCCGTGCCGTTGGTGACGCCACCGCAGGCAGGGACCAGGGTATTGGCGTTGGCGGGGTGGCAACGACCCTGAGGAAGCCGGTGGCCCGAGTCGAGCATGAGATGGAGAAGCTTGTAGCCTCAGGCTACCTGGGATCTCGGACCTCTTGGCAGAAACCAAGAGCCTTCCACCTCACTCGCAAGGCAAAGCAGCTGCTATTCGACGGCTAGCCGGGCAACCGGCTGTTTGCCCCCCAACCGGGCCGCCCGCGCTATGCTAGATCTCCGGGCATCCGCGGTCGCCTACGCATGCCACGACGGTGATCGCGGCGCCGTTGCCGAGCGGCCAGATCGATCGCCACACTTGGTCGTCTCATTACCTATAACCGCTCGCACTACGATGGATTCTCGTCGCCCCCGCAGAAACTATCCTTGGAAGCGCTTCTGGTGCCCGTCCGACGGCACCTATGGTCTCGACGAGCTCGGCTACCTTCGCGACCCCGAGTCCCCGTACTCGCGCTATCTCCAGCCCGGCGTCGAGTCGCTCCCAGCCCTCGCGGCCCTCCCTTGCCTGGCGCTGCTGGGTGAGCCCGGCAGCGGCAAGTCGAACGATCTCGACCGCGAGCGCTCCCGGACCGAGGCCGCTGCTGGCGCGGAGCGGGTGCTCTCGCTCGACCTTACCTACACCGACCCCGGGCGGCTCGAGCGCACTTTCTTCGAGTCGCCGAAATTCCTCGCCTGGCGAGACGGCGACGATCTCCTCTATGTCTTCCTCGACAGTCTGGACGAATGCATCATCCACCATCGCACCGTCGCCTCCCTGCTGCGCGATCGCCTGCGTGCTGTCGGCTCCGATGCCCTGCCTCGCCTGCGTCTCCGCATCGCCTGCCGCACCCCCGCCTGGCCGCGCCAATTCGATGCGGAGTTCCCCGCGCTCTGGGGCAATGGCTTCGGGCGCTACGAGCTCCTGCCGCTGCGCAAAGTCGACGTGGCAATGGCTTGCCGAGCCGAGAACGTCGACGCCGACCACTTCCTGCAGGCGGTGGCTGCGATCGAGGCACAGCCCCTGGCCAGCCGGCCGATCACGCTGAAGCCACTGCTCGAGGCATTCCGCGACCGCAGGGAGCTTCCCGCAACTCGCATGGCTGCCTTCGAGCAAGGCGCGCTCCTCCTCGCCCGGGAGTCCAGCGACAGCCGCAACGACTCCGGAGCGGCGGGCCGGCTGCAGGCCGACGAGAGGGTCGCCGTGGCGGGCCGCATCGCCGCCCTTCTGGTCCTCTGCCGCCGCAACTTCATCGCACCCGCGGCTCCCGTCGACGCGGACGCCATCGCGGCCGGCGCCCTGCCGGCAGCGGCGATCGAGGGCGGCACGGAACCGGTGGACGATCGCCAGATCGAGGTGGACCGCGAGGCTGCGGCGGAGGTGCTGGCGAGCGGCCTTTTCAGCGACGGACGCGCCTTCGTCCACCTGGCGATCTCCGACTACCTGGCGGCTCGGCATCTGCTCGCACATGGGCTGCCGTCGGAGACGCTGTTCCGGCTGGTAGTGGATGCGCGTTGCAAGGTCGTCCCACAGCTCGCCGAGCTTGCCGGCTGGCTCGCGGCGATGCAACCCGAGGTGCGGCGCCTCCTGGTCGACACGGACCCGCAGGCGCTGCTGCGCAGCGATCTCGGCGCCGCCGACGCCGCCGAGAAGGCGGCCGTGACCGACTCGCTGCTCCGCGGCTTCGCTCGCGGCGAGCTGGCCGAGATCGATCCGCACCAGGTTCGCGACTACCACAAGCTCCGCCACCCCACGCTCGGGGCGCAGCTCGCGCCGTTCATCCGCGACCGGGCTCTCGACGTGCTGACGCGCCGGTTCGCCATCGACGTGGCGGGCGCTTGCCAGGTCGCCGAGCTGCAGGATCTCCTCGCGAGCCTCGCGCTCGATCGCACCGAGAGCCGGTCCATCCGCCAAGCCGCCGCGCGCGCCATGGCCCGCGCCGCCGACGATCCCTCGACGCGCCGGCGACTCCTCCCCCTCGCCACCGGCGTCGAGGAGGACCAGGACGACCAGCTAAAGGGGCTCGCGCTCACCGTGCTCTGGCCGCGAGACCTCTCAATCGCGCAGCTCCTCCCCTGCCTGACCCGGCCCCGCTCGGAGTTTCTCGGTTCCTATTGGGTCTTCCTCCGCAACCAGGCGGCGCAGGCGATGGCGGTCGAGGACCTGCCGGCGGCTCTGGCCTGGGCAGGCCACCAGGCTGTGGCCGGCGACCGCCGCGGTCTCGTCGAGATGATCGACGAGCTCTGGCTGGCCGCGGCCCGCCGCCTGGACGATCCCCCCATCCGCAACGCCCTGGCGGACGCCTTGTCGGTGGCCGCGATCGAGCGCGCGGATCAGCTCTTCCACGACCGCGAAAAGCTCTACGAGTTCCGGCGCCTCGTCCGGGAGTCCCCGGTCCGCCTGCCCCTCGCCGCGCGGATGGTGGGCGCGATGCGCGCGCGCGACACCCGTCTTGCGCGGCAGGGGACGGAGGTGACCTGGCTGCAAGTGCTGGTCCACGGCGATCTCTTCTGGGCCATCGATCAGCTGTCCGCGGCCGGCGACACGCCCGCGGCGAACCATTGGGCTCTCGTCGTCCTGGCTCTATTCCAGATCGAGGACCCTCGCCACGTCGACGCGGTTCTGACCGCCTCTGGCAACCCCGCCCTGGCGCGCGTCTTCGCCCATTATCTGGGCAGTGTTGCACTCGATTCAGAGCAGGCGGCTCAGCAACGGCCCTGGCATCGCCTCTCGCAGCCGCGCGCCGTCCAGGCGCCCGTACCACCGGCGCCCCCGCTCGACGAAATCCGGGAGCTGCTGGACCGGATCGAAAGCGGCGCCACGGACGCCTTCGTCCCTCTCACGGACCACCTGCTCGCGGACGACGGCGGCGAGATCGCGAGCGACGTCGCTCAGGCGCCGGTCTGGGCGCAGATCGACGAGGCGCTACGGAACCGGACGTTGGCCGCGGCCCGGCGCTTCGTCCGCGAGAAGGGACCTGCCAAGCGCTCCTGGATCACCGCTGACACCATCCGCAGCGAGGCCATCGCCTCCTACCGCGCCCTCGTCCTGCTCGCCCGTTTCGGCCCGGCCTGGTTGTCCGACCAGTGCGCCGAGTTCTGGCGCAAGTGGGCGGACCTCATCGTGCGCTTCCCGATCGCGCTAGGCATCGGCGACGATCAGCCGCATCAGTTCCTCGTGGCCCAGGCGCTGGCCGGCGCCCCGGCCCCGACCATCGCGGCGGTGCGGCGGGAGATCGACGAGCAGGACGCCGGTGGGCACCTCTTCGTGCTCCAGCGGCTTGAGCGTTGTCGGGACCACCCCGCCCTGCTTCGCTCCCTCCTTGCCAAAGTGAAGCGCGGCGGCCTCCAGCCCGCGACCGTCCGGCAGCTGCTGGGCGAGCTGGTCCGGCGCGCCGTCCCTGGCGCCGCTGCCTA
>DATKFK010000788.1:0-2570 GCA_035544375.1 Thermoanaerobaculia bacterium | reverse complement strand
CTTCGCCCTGGATGCCGACACCGGCAGGACACTCTGGCGCGTCACCCTCGGTCCCAGCGAGCCGAGCCTGCGGTTCGGGGTCGTCAGCACCCCGGCCACCGACGGCCGGCGGCTGTTCGCTTTGAGCACCGCGTGCAAACTCCTGGCGCTCGACGCGGCCAGCGGCGAGCTGGCATGGCAGCACGACCTCAGGGCCGAGTTCAAGGCGGGGCCGCCGGGTAGCTGCTGGACCTCGCCGCTGCTCGCCGGCGACCTCCTGGTGGTGCAGGTCAAGAGCCCCGAGCGGCGCGTGCTCGCTTTCAACGCGGCTTCGGGCGCGCTGACCTGGTCGCTGCCGGGCAGCGAGGGGTCGGCACACAGCTCGCCGTCGCTGGCCCAGATCGCGGGGGTCATCCAGGCCGTGCTGGAGGACATCCAGGCGGATGGCCACGGCGGGCTTTACGGCCTGCGCCTCGCCGACGGCGCCCTGCTGTGGAGCCTGCCGTTCGCCGACCCCGAGTCCTATTCGTTCGACATCCCGCTGCAGCTGCCAGGCGACCGCGTCGCCCTGGTCACCTGGAACGGCATCCGCGCGGTGGCGTTGCGCGGCCAGGGGGCGGGGCTGGCTGCCGTACCGTTGTGGACGTCCCACGACATCAGGGCCGAGATCCAGCCGGTCAACCTGCACGCGGTCGCCTACGGCGGTCACGTCTACGGCTTCGGCGGCGAGTTCCTGTCCTGCCTCGACGCGGCGACCGGCAGGACGGTATGGAAGGAGAAGATCTACCCGGGCTCGCTCATCCTCGTCGACGGCCAGCTCGTCGTGCAGTCCCGGGGCTCCGGCCTGGTGCGGGTGGTCGCGGCGACGCCTGCCGGCTACCAGGAGCGGGCGCGGGCCGAGGTCTTCACCCCGGGGGCGCTGTCCCAGACGCCGCCGAGCTTCGCCGGCCGCCGCCTCTTCCTGCGCAACGTGGACGAGATCGTCGCCCTGGACGTGGGAGCGCCCGGGCCATGAACGGGACCACGGCGGTGGGGCAGGGAAACCCGGCGGCGCAGGTCGCGGCGCTGCCGATCGCCGAGCAGCGGCGGCTGCTGGCCAGGCTGCTCGAGCCGCGGCGCGCGCCGCGGCCCCGCACCTTTGCCGCCTCGTACCAGCAGGAAGGTCTTTGGTTCCTGCACCAGCTCGACCCCGGCGCGCCCGCATACAACGTGCCGATCGCCCTGCGCGTCGAGGGCAGCCTGAGCCGTGGCGTGCTGGCGCGGAGCCTGCGCGAGCTCGTGCGCCGCCACTGGACCCTGCGGTCCGCGTTCTCCCTGTCCGCCGGCGGCCTGCAGCAGGCCGTCTCCCCGCTCTCGACAGTCGCCGTCCCGCTCCCGGTCCAGGACCTGTCGCACCTGCCGCGGGAGCGGCGCGAGCGCGAGTTGCGACGCCGGCTCCACGAGACGGTGCGCCGCCCATTCGATCTCGCCCGGGCGCCGCTGCTGCGCGCCTGCCTGCTGCCGCTCGCGGCCGGCGAGCAGGTGGTCTGCCTGGTGGTCCATCACACGGTCTTCGACGGCTGGTCGATGGGCGTTCTGGTACGCGAGCTGACCGCCCTGTACCAGGGAGGCGGCAACGGCGGTCTCCCCGAACCGCCGCTGCAGTACGTGGACTTCGCGCAGTGGCAGCGCGAGCGCGTGGGCAAGGGCGCACTCGCGGCGCAGCTGGCCTACTGGCGAGAAGCGCTGCGCTCGCTGCCGGGCTCCCTCGAGTTGCCGACGGACAAGCCGCGTCCGGCGCGGTGGAGCTTCCGTGGCGGGGCCTGCCCGCTGGCGCTGCCCGCCGACCTGCACGCGGCGCTCGCCCGGCTCGGACGCGAGGCCGGAGCCTCGCTCTTCATGACCCTGCTCGCCGGCCTCGCCGCCCTGCTCGGCCGCCTCGCCAACCAGCCAGAGGTGGCCATCGGCACGCCGCTCGCCAACCGCAACCGGTCCGAGCTCGAGGGTCTCATCGGCTTCCTCGCCAACACCCTGGTGCTGCGCGCCGCGGCGCCGCGCGGGGCGACCTTCCCGGACCTGCTCGGCGAGGTGAGGCGGACGGCGCTCGCCGCCTATGCCCACCAGGACCTGCCGTTCGAGAAGCTGGTGGCGGAGCTGCGGCCGGAGCGCGACCTGTCCCGCTCGCCGCTCTTCCAGGTGATGTTCAGCCTGCACAACGCGCCGCTGCCGCCGATCGCGTTGCCCGGCGCGACGTTCCACGTCCTGGACGTGGAGCGGACGACGGCCCGCTTCGACCTGCTGTTCGAGCTATGGGAGACGCCGCACGGCCTGCGCGGCCTGGTCGAGTACAGCAGCGACCTCTTCGTGCCGGCGACGGTGGCGCGGCTGGCCCACCATCTCCGGACCCTGCTGGCGGCCATCGCCGCAGATCCGCGCCGGCCGCTGCTCGAGCTGCCGCTGCTCGCGGCGAGCGAGCGCCACCAGCTGGTGGTGGAGTGGAACGACACGGCCGCCGCGTACGGCGGGGGTCCCTGCCTGCACGACCTGGTGGCGGCGCAGGCGGCGCGGACGCCGGAGGCGCCGGCGGTGCGCTGCGCGGCGGTCGGGGGCGG
>DATKFK010000787.1:0-10471 GCA_035544375.1 Thermoanaerobaculia bacterium | reverse complement strand
TCGGCCACCAGGACGATTCCGACCTCCAGGCCGAGGTACTCCGTACCGACAGGCAAGAGCCACTGGCGCAAATACGGATGGACATACAGGACGATCACGGAACCCGGAAGCAGGATCCGACGTAGGACGCTTCCCTCCAGGAATTCCGCTGCCTCTTTCAGAGCGGGAGGTCCTCGTATCCGTCGGGGGGTGGGATCGGTCGCTTGGGCCGGTCGAAGGCGATCAGCTCATTCTCTGGGACTCGGATGATCTCAACTTCCAGCTGTTCGAACGCTTCCGGCTCAGGCGCAGGTGGCGGATCGGGTTTACTCGGTTCTTCCTCGCGCTCGCAGGTCGTGCTGTTGTCGCCAGTGGGCATAAGTCCTCCGCGCGCTGGCAGAACAGTTCAAGGCTGCCAAACGAGCCGCCAATGGACCACTCGCAGCGCTTATCTATCTTATCTATAAGGATAGGAGGTTCTTGGCCGGTCGTCAACTTGGAAGCAAGTCATAAACAAATGGCTATGAAGCGAGTCTTGCGCGCCGCCCCGACCTCGCCGCCGGATCGCCGCACGCTCTGAGGAGGAGCGCCGGCGCCGCCGGCTCGAAGGGTAGGCGCGCGCCTTCGCTGCCAACGCCGTGCGGGCATCGGGTCGGCCCGCCGCGGCGGGTGGGGCAGTGGAGCGGTGCGACACGGGCGGCCCCATTGGGTCCGCGGTTTCCGCAGGCTCGGCACCTTCCATAGCCCAGGCACGACGAGCTGCGCCGGCTGCGGCGGGAGAACCGCCAGTTGCGCGAAGAGCGTGAGATCCTAAAAAAGGCCGCGGCCTGGTTCGCTTGGGAGAGCGAGTCGATCCCGCACAAGCCTTCGGATTCGTGAGGGCGACCAGGCCATGCACGCAGTACGGACGATGTGCCGGCTGCTGGGGGTGTCGCCCAACGGCTTGTACGCCTGGCAGCGGCGGCCGCCGTCGGCTCGGTCGGTGGCAGACGCCGCGCTGGGTGCTCGCAACCAGGCGATCACGAGCAGTCGCGGGGGACCTATGGGGCACCTCGAGTGCGAGCCGAGTTGGCCGGCGAGGGTCAGCCAGCAAGCCGCAAGCGCGTCGCCCGTCTGATGCAGGCGGCAGGCATTGCAGGCGTCAGCCGGCGCCGACGGTTCGCGACGACGACGCGGGATCGCCAGGCGGGAGTGGTGGTCCAGCCCGCACACCGCCGAGCTCCGACCGCCAAGGTCACTGCTTGCCTCTTGTGGAATGCAGATCCTATATGCATAATGGGCCATGCAGGTCGAGTTTGACCCGGAGAAGAACGCCGTCAATCTGAAGAAGCACGGCGTCTCGCTCGATGAAGCAGCTGAAGGCCTGCTCGATCCGTTGGCGCTCGTGCGCGAAGACGGGACTGCCGAAGGTGAGGCGCGGTTTGTGTTGGTCGGCATGTCCCTCGATGGGCGGCTCCTGACGATCTGCTACACCCTCCTCGAGGAGGAGGAGACGATCAGGCTGATTTCTGGCCGCGAGGCCACCAGAAGGGAGAAGCGGCAGTATGAGGAAGGAATATGACTTCACCGGCTCCAAGCGAGCCAAGGACGTGCCTCACTTGGCCAAGTTGCAAGCGGAGGTCGCGAGAGGTAAGACGCGGATCACGATCCTGATCGATGACGACGTGCTGGCGGCCTTCCGAACTCGCGCGGAGTGCGAGGGGAAGGGCTACCAGACCCTCATCAACGCCGCCTTGCGGGCGGCCATCGCGCCCGAGGCCGCGCCAGTCACGTTGGAAGTGCTTCGCCAGGTGCTGCGCGAAGAGCTTGTCTCGCGTTAACGGCGGCTTCGGCTCGTTGCGCTCGCGGCCCCAACGGCGCAAGGCAGCGCGCCCCGCACCGTGTTTGGGCCGGCGTTACCGATCGTAGCCATGTAGGCTGCATTTCCACCACCCCGATGACCAGCTCAGGCTGCGTAAAGCTCTCGGTACAAGAGGTTTAGCTTGACCAGCCACGGTTCGAGGCGGTTCCAACTGGGAACCGTTGGGGATATTCGCGCATTGGTGCATACGCTGTCCGGCCGTCGCGATGCTGGACAGGTGTGTTTGCCCCGAGAGATTCTCTCCGTCTATGGTTTTCCATGTGAAAACGACGCTGATCATCGACGACTTGGTCATGGTGCGGCTTCGGGAAGAGGCCGCGCGACGCGGCGAGACGATCTCGACCCTGGTGGAATCCGCTCTTCGGCTCCTTCTAGAACCCAGCTCGACAACTATCGGCGAGCTGCCGCCCCTCCCCTCGTTCGATGGCGGCGGGTCGCTGGTCAACGTCGCCGATCGCGATACCCTGTACGCCGTCATGGAGGAACGTTGACCTTCCTGGTTGACACCAACGTCTTCATCTATGTTGCGGAACAGAGCGGCCCGAACATGCCGCTGTCGCGAGTTCGTCCTGGGCTGGCAGGAGAGGCTGGAGCCCTGGTATACCACCTGGCCTTTGAGCATGGCGTCCACCGGGTCGTGACCCGGGATGCCGACTTTCACCGCTTCCCGTTCCTGGAAGTGACGGATCCCTTGAACCCTTGAACGGCGGCTGGCCACCGCCGTAGAGCGCGCACCACAGAGGCTCTAGGGTGCTGCCGAACCGATCCAGTTCTCGACCAGGAGCTGGTGAATCGAGCCGTCGAGAAGGTCCAGGTCATTGGTGACCAAGATGGCACCGAGCTCCAAAGCCGTAGCCGCGATGAGCAGGTCGGCATCTGACTTGGTGATCCCGCGGCGACGAAGATCCGCCTTCAGGTCACCGAAGCGTTCGGCAATGGGGCGATCGACTGGAGCGAACGCGACTCTCTCCAGCATGCGGTCGATCCGGGCGAGGTTCTCACTAACGCGGCGGGAACTCGAGGCGCCGAAGCGTAGCTCCGCAAGGGCGATGGCGGGCAGGATCGCTTCCTCGAAGGGCTCAACCTCATCGAGGCGGGCAATCACCGCTGGATCGCCGTTCAAGGCGGCGATCAGGATGTTGGTGTCGAGAACGTATCTCAAGAGGTAAGTGGGTCAGAGCCGGGGAGGTTCCGAGCTTCCACCGCTAGCCCGCGCTTCTTTCAGCCGGGCGTAGAGTTCCGCGGTCGACTCACCCTCCCAGGGACCCAAGGACGACAGAAACTCACCCAAGCGGACCGGTGGGGATTTCGAGCCCACCGCGCGTAGCTCTAGATCGAGGTCGTCGACCTGGGCACGGACGGGGCGGCTCGGATCGCGCTTCAGCGCTTCGACCGCCTCCTCAAGATTCTTGAACACCATCGCGGCTCCTCCTGCGATTCCTATAAGTCTACTCCTCACGGGTGCTGCGGTGGCACGATCGCTATTTCCGAACCGACTCGGAGCGACCGACCGGGGTCGTGAGACCTTAGCGGGTCCCGGGTCGTTCTGCTTGGTCCGGCTTTCCCTGCCGCCAGCCGTACTCGGCCCCCAAGCCCCGGAGGACTCCCCGCGGCTTGCGCCGGTAGCGAGCACTCGGGGCGGCCGGTGGCGCTGGGTCCGGGCACGCCGGGACTGTAGCGTGCGCGGCGGTGGAGAGGGCGAGCTCGCTGCGCAGGTGCTTGAGGCCGCGGGAGAGAAGCTGGCGGACCACGGTTTCGCTCAGATGCTGTCAGGCGACGTAGGCCAAGAGTCTCCCGGTCGAGCGGCTTGCCAAGCCGGCCGCTCGCTCTCCGCTTGGGCAGGCGGCAGCAAGTGCGGATGAGGATATGAGTTGATGGGAGAGTTCCGCTGGTGGGGGCTTTGCCAGAGTGTCCGGTGAGGGTGCCGGGCTCGGCAGCGAGGAGAAGATGTCGAGGCTCCCCTGAAGTCCGACCGAGCAGCCCGGCCGACCCTGCACTTCCGCCGCCCGGCGAACCTATTTCTTCGGCCGCTCGCACTCAAAGTTCGCGGCGTCATTCGGATCGCCGCTGCCCTTGTACTTCGCTGCCTGCGGATACGGGCACAGAGGCCGCGTCATCTTCGCGTGCGTTCGGTCCTGGCCCTCGAACTTCGACGCAATAACTATTGACGGCGCCGTGGCCTTTTCCACCCACTGCTCCAAAGACGCGTAGACGCTGTGCTGCGGGTCGTCGAACTTCAGATCATAGACCGCTCCGAACGAATCCGGTCCCGGGCCTCCGACGCAGTGTTGCATGCCCGGCGCCATGTAGAGGCGGACAAAAGAGTCAACGTCTTTTTGCCCCATCTTCTTGATGACGCTCTCGTAATAGTCGATCGTGTTCAACGGCGTGATCGCCGGATCATTCCAGCCGTGATAGAGAACTAACTTTCCTCCGCGGGCTTTGAATGGCTTGAGGTAGGGATCTGTAGCGTTTAGGGCCTGCGCGGTTCTCTCATTGGCTGCTTTCAGGTCCGCATCAACCTTGAACGTCCTGTAGTCCCAATCGGACTTCCCGAATACAAAGTCGGAAAAGAATCCATTGCCGAAATCCGCCATGAAACTCTTCCCGGGCGCCGAGCCGGTGATCCAGAGTCCCCAGCCGCCTTGGCCCTCTTCGGCGCCGGGCAGATAGCCGGGGAAGACCACGTGCCCTGTGGAATCAAGCGTTCCCGCGTAGAGTTTCTTCAGCGCAGTGACCTGCGCAGCCGTCAGGCATTTGTCGGAATCCTCGCCCTTGCACTGGATCGTCGCGGGATCGAAGTGACACTGCCGCGGATCGTTCAGGATCCCATCGTGCACGCCGTCAACCTCGTCACACGCGGCGTTCACCGCCGCTGCAATCGTGGGAATCTTCGCCGGAGGAATGAAGCTGGCCGAATCCGTCGTCAGGACCTGGGTGTCATAAGCAAAAGTCGCCATCAGAGCGGTAAAGTAGTTCGCCGGAGCGCCGGCTAAGATTCCGTCGTAGTCCTCGGGATAACGTTGGGCCTCCACCAACGCCTGGCGCCCGCCGTTGGAACATCCCGTGAAGTATGAGCGTTGTGGGGGCTTGGAGTAATAAGCCGCGATTAATGTCTTGGCGACGCGCGTCATCTCATGAATTCCGCGATGGCCGAAATCGATAATCTTTTCCGGGTGCCCCAACGCCCAGCCCGCATCGCTCGGAGATCCAGTATGGCCCGTGTCGGTCGCCGTCGCGGCGTACCCCGCCTTCACCGACATTGCGAGTTGAACATGGCCAATCTGTCCGGCGAATCCGCCATTGCCGATCCCCTGCAGCTTGCCATTCCATCTCGAGACCGGAAGCCAGATTTCGAGCTTGATGTCGGAGTCCGAGGTCGGCTTTGCCTCGGCAACGACGCGGCAGAATGCCGGAAGACTCTTATATAAAGGCGGGAGATCGATGTCGCTGGACGGCGCGGGAGGGCCGTTGTACGTGCCCGCCGCAACCGTCTGCGCAAGCGTAATCGTGGTGTTGGGAATCTCTGCCGCAGTCAGGCGTTCGCACGCGTCCTGGGCGTAGGCTGGTGCGCTGAAGAGCAGCAGTATGAACGCGACAACCGACAGGGAAGGTCTTTCTTTCATCTGTGCTCTCCTGAGCCTCAGCTACCGGCCTGTTTGACTTCGCGTTAACAGCGGACGTCAGTGAGCATGTTGGCCCGAGTCCGCCGACGTTCCGTCCGACCACTCGGACACCAGAACAATGAACTCGGTCACTGGCTCCGGAGCACCATTGAAGTGTGTAGCCAGCAGCACCGGGGCATCAGTGCCAAGCGGGGCTGCACCCCAAGTGTGAGCGTCTTTCACGGGAACATAGAACATGAGATGGGGAGAGCAGTTGCCGCATCTGCTGTTGAGGAACCCTTGCTTCGACAGCATATAGGCCATCGCGCTGGGCTCGAGGGCCGGCACTTCCCCTTTCTCGATCGCGGCCTTCATACCTTCGTTCATTTCAGCTTTTGATTTGCCGGCCAAGGCGAGTTTCGCCCTAATCAAAGTGATCGGCAGAAGCGTCCTGGCAGCCGGCGGGTTGTAGCACACCGGACCGCGCCTCTTGGGGTTCCAGAACTCCGGGCTGTTTTCGAATTGGTCCATCCACGAGCGGTCTACGTTGCAGACAAAGCCGTTCGTGCCTTCGACCGCAGTTTCATAGCCATCCCTTCCGAGGACCAGAACCGTGGCGTCCTTGGCAACGGCTGCTGGAGCCGCGCTTCGCGCCAAGGCGATTTCGGCTTCGCGGCCCATAAGGTATTGCTCGAGGGGCGCCATTCTGGCGGGATACTGGTTCTTGGCCGGCTGTGCTTGCGCGAGCCGAGCTGCGCCCAACGCAAGTGCTGGCGCAAGGGCTGCCAATGCGATCGTCTTGACGGTGTTTTGTTGCATGAGGTGTGTCTCCTTGAATCCTTCTGATCAGAAGTAACTTATGGCTCCTGTTCCGGAGAACGCCGATCGGCCGGACCCTTCGTTTGTCCTGAATATTGTGACAAAGTCTTCGTACGCTTCTGTCTAGCGCTCTTACCATCGTCGTCATTACGAGGCATATCGACGAACCTGCCTCCCAGCGTCGCCAGCCCTGGATCCATCCGCGGCCTTGGCGCTGACTGGCCTTGGATCAGGGCGCATGCCGTCAGCACGAGAACCGCTGATCTCATGAGACGCACTCTTATGGGTGGCCGGAACAGGGAAGATGGTTGCATGGCGCCACGATGCTGCGTGATGCGCAGTGGCGGGCGCGCTACGCTGGGAACGCGCGTGGGAAGGCGAGATGATGGCAGACCGCCGGGAATGGCGGGGGTGGAGAACCTGACGTGCCGGAACGGTAGGGCGCGCTGGGGGCCGACGTCGGGCTTGCCAAAGGGTTGAGAAGCAGAGCCTTGACATTTTGATGACAGCGATGCATGCTTTGATGCATGAGAACCACGATTCGCTTGGACGACCATCTCCTTGCCGAAGCAAAGGAGCGGGCCGCGCGGCAACGGGTCACTCTGACGGCAGTCATCGAGCAGGCGCTCCGCGAGAGCTTCAGCCGGCGCCAGAAACTCCCTCCTCACCGGTCCGTCAAGCTTCCGACCTGGGGTAAGGGAGGACTTCGGCCTGGGGTCGACCTCGACGACTCCGCTTCGCTGCTCGACTTGATGGAGCGCGGGGATGATCCTGACTGACATCAACATCCTGGTCTACGCACATCGCCAGGACGTCCTGAACCATGCGCGCTACAGGAGCTGGCTCGAACGCGCGGTGGGCTCGGACGCGGCGTTTGCTCTGGCGGACATCGTCCTCAGCGGCTTCTTGCGGGTCGTCACCAACCCGCGTATTTTCAGTTATCCCACGCCGATTGATGACGCACTCCGCTTCGCCGACGCGCTGCGAGCTAGTCCCAACTGCGTGCCGATCAGCCCCGGACCGAGACATTGGTCGATCTTCAGCCGTCTTTGCCGTGAGGCAGGAGCCAAGGGAAACCTCGTTCCCGACGCCTACCTGGCTGCTCTGGCCATCGAGTCGGGGAGCGAATGGGTCACTACTGACCGTGGGTTCAGCCGTTTCCCGGGCCTGCGCTGGCGACACCCTCTAAGCTGAAACTGCCGCGGCCGGGGGGCCATGCCGCTTGGCCGGCACACCGGCCGCGATGCCGAGGGTGACCAGCCACGGCTCGAGGCGGTTCCAACCTGGAACCGTTGGGGATATTCGCGCATCAGCGCATGCACGGAGGCGCCGGGGGCGGCGCACCGTGCGCTGCCCTCGTTTGCGCCAGCCTTGCGCCAGGCTCATTCCGAGCCGGGGAGGTGAAGCTGCCTCCCCGCGTGATTTGCTCATTTCGGCCCGGGGGCGAGCCGTCAGCGTTCCGGCCGGCCTGAGCTACGCGATCGGGAGCTCGGCGTCGGCCGCGGCCTGGCGCAGGAGGGCGGTCAGGTCGGCCAGCAGCGCCTCCATGCGCGGGCGCTCGAAGAGGTCGGTGCTGTACACCAGGTTGAGCCGCAGACCCTCGGGGACCGCGAAGACGTAGAAGGTGAAATCGTACTTGGCCTCGATCCGGCGCGGCGGGATCAGCTCGACCGCGAGGCCGCCGGGCAGCTCGGCGCCGGAGCCGGGGAAGTTGAGCATGTTGAGGGTGACCTGGAACAGGGGGTGATAGGAGGGATGGCGCTCGACGCCGAGAGCGTCGATCAGCTGCTCGAGCGAAACCTCCTGGTGCGCGAAGGCGGCGAGCGCGGTGCGTCGCACCCGCTCCAGCAGCTCGCGGAAGGTGGGCCGCCCCGCGAGCCCGACGCGCATGGGCACCATGTTGAGGAGCATCCCGACCACCCGCTCGGACTCCTGGTCCTCGCGGCCGGCGACCGGGGAGCCGACGACGATGTCGTCCTGGCCGCTCGCCCGGCCGAGCACCACGGCAAGCCCGGCGAGAATGATCATGTAGAGCGAGGCGCCCGCCGCGCCGCCCAACTCGGCCAGGCGCTCGACGAGGTCCGGCGGCAGCAGACCGGGGAGCAGGTCGCCGCGGTGGCTGGGAACCGCGGGGCGAGGGCGGTCGAGCGGCAGCGCGAGCAGCGGCGGCGCTCCGGCCATGGCATGGCGCCAGTAGGCGAGGCGCTCCTCGAGCCCGCCGCCCGCGAGCCGCTCGCGCTGCGCCACGGCGAGATCGGCCAGCTGCGCGGGCGGCGCCGGGAGCGGCGAGGGCAGGCCCGTGGCGGCGGCCTGGTAGAGGGCGACCAGCTCGGCGACCAGGACGCCCATCGACCAGCCGTCGAGAACCAGGTGGTGGCCGTTGAGCATCAGCACGTGCTCGCGCGCCGTGAGCCGGGCGAGCGCGACGCGGACCAGCGGTCCGCGGGCGAGATCGAAGGGCCGCCCCACGTCGGCGTCGACCAGTGACTCGGCCTCGCGCCGGCGGCGCTCCGCGGGCAGCGCCGCGAGGTCGAGCCGGGGCAGCGCGAAGGGGCGCGGCAAATCGATCACCTGCAGCGGCTTCCCCCGCCGCTCCGCGAAGCGGGTGCGCAGCGCGTCGTGGCGCCCGAACAGCTCCTGGAAGGCCCGCTCGAGAGACCGCGGGTCGAGCGGGCCGAGGAGGCGGAGCGGCGAGGGGATGCTGAACGCCGTGCTGCCGTCGTGCGCCATGGCCCAGCACATCTCCTGGGCGAAGGAGAGGGGGGCCTCGCGCCGCCGTGGCCGCGCCGGCGCGGGCCGGCCCGCGCCAGCCGCCGCGCCCGCAAGGCCGCCCGCCGCGCCGTCGAGCTCCGCCGCGAGCCCGGACGCGAGGTCGGCAAGGACCGGCCGCTCGAAGACGCGGCGCAGCGGGACGTCGATGCCAAGGGCGGCGCGCAGGCGCGAGACCAGCTGCGTGGCGAGCAGCGAGTGGCCTCCGAGCTCGAAGAAGTTGTCTTCCAAGGCGACGCGCTCGACGCCGAGCACCTCCTGCCAGAGCACGGCGAGTCGCACCTCGAGGGCCGTCCGCGGCCGGGTCCCTCCGTCGCCCAGGCCGCCGGAGACCTCCGGCTCCGGCAGGGCCGCGCGGTCCACCTTGCCATGGGCAGTGAGCGGCAGGCGATCGAGGAACACGAAGGCCGAGGGGACCATGTAGTCCGGCAGCTCGGCGGCGAGATGGCGGCGCAGCCGCGGCGCCAGGCGGCGCCGCGCCTCGCCGCGCAGCGGATCGTTGGCGAAGGTCTCCCACGGCGGCTCGGCAGCGGCGTGGGCGGTGCCCGCCGAGAAGACGCCGGCGGCAGGGGCGGCGCCGAGCAGGGCGAGGTCAGGGGCCGCGCGCGGCGACCCGGAGGCGTCCCGCCGCCGGAGCGCGGCGCCGAAGCGGAACGGCGACAGCGGCTCGACCATGATCTCGGCGTCCCAGCCGAGGCGGTCGGCAAGCCGCCACAGCTCTTCGGGATCGACAGCGCCGTTGGCGCCGGTCGCGCCGGCTGTGCCGGCGACGGCCACCGCTGCCGCCCGGCGCAGCTCCGCGGCGGTCCGCTCCTCCCCCTCGCCGCCGGCCACCAGGGCGAGCGCCGCCGCCGCCGTGCCGAGGCGCGCGTCGAGCAGGCCCGTCAAGCGCAGGACGGAAGGCTCTGCGGTGCCGCCGCCCGCGGCCTCGCCGCGCCGGCCGAGCAGCCGCTCGATCTCGGCGCGGATGGCCGGCGTCGCGATCGCGAGCCGGTCGAGAGCGACGCCATGGATCGTGGGCGCAGGCAACGGCGATGGCAGGGGCAGGAGCGAGGGCAGGGATGGCGCCTGAGACGATTGTCCGGCGCTGGCGCCGGCCTGCTCCCGCTCGCCGGCGGCGCGGAGCACGACGTCGTAGCGGAAGCAGGTCATCTCGTTGTGCGAGCGTCCTCGCTTGCTCATGAGCCCCACGCGGGAGACGCCGGGGAGGCGGCCGGCGAGGGCGAGGAAGAGCGCCGGGTCGAGCATCAGCTCCTCTTCGGCCGCGACCCGCCGCCAGATTCGGCGGCTGAGCTCCTCGGCGGTGCGCGAGCCCGGTGCGCGGGCGAGCTCGACGGCGGCGGCGAATGCCTCCTGCAGCGGCCGGCTGCGCACGTCGCCGACGAAGACGGCGCCGCCGGGAGCGACCGCGCGGACGGCGGCGGCGAGCACCCGCACC
>DATKFK010000786.1:0-3376 GCA_035544375.1 Thermoanaerobaculia bacterium | reverse complement strand
CTGGTTTCGTCGCGTCGGCGGCTGGGGGTAAGTGCGAGGGCATGACCGCATGGTCCAACCACCCCTAGACAAAGTACGACAACTCCAACGCCGACTGTACATGGCGGCCAAGCGGAGCAGGGGACGGCGCTTCCACGCGCTGTACGACCGGATCTGCCGGGGTGACGTCCTGGCGGAGGCGTGGCGGTGGGTGCGCAGCAACCGGGGAGCTGCCGGCGTCGATGGGGAGACCCTGAAGGCGATCGAGCAGGAGGGCGTGGCAGAGTTTCTGGTTGAACTTCAGGCACGTCTTCGGAGTGGGAGGTACAGGCCGCAGCCGGTGCGGCGGGTGTACCTGGCGAAGCCGGACGGAGGTCAGCGGCCGTTGGGCATCCCGACGGTGCGCGATCGGGTGGTGCAAACGGCGGCCAAGCTGGTAGTGGAGCCGCTGTTCGAGGCGGACTTCAAGGGATGTTCCTATGGATTCCGTCCGAAGCGCAGCGCCACGGACGCGCTGGAAACGATCCGCCTGGTTGGGGGTCGGGGCCACCGGTTCGTCGTCGATGGAGACATCCAGAAGTTTTTCGACACGCTGGATCATGGAAAACTGATGGAGCTACTGAGGCGGCGAATTTCGGACCGGAAGGTGCTGAAGCTGTTGGGCCAGTGGCTGAAGGCCGGGGTAATGGAGGAAGGAGTGGTGCGAAGCACCGACCTGGGTAGTCCCCAGGGAGGCGTAATCTCACCGCTGCTCGCCAACATCTACCTCGATGTCCTGGATGAGACCTGGGAGCGGGAACATCGCCACCTGGGACAGCTGATACGGTATGCGGACGACTGCGTCGTGCTGTGCCGCAGTCGGGCTCAGGCGGACGAAGCGTTGCGCCGGATTGGCGAGGTGCTGGGGCAGTTGGGCCTGAAGCTGCACCCGGAGAAAACGCGGGTGGTGGGGCTGGTGGTGAGGGGCGAGGGATTCGACTTCCTGGGGTGCCATCTGAGGATCATGCGCTCGCACTTCAAGGGGCGCAGGTACTTGTTTCGCTGGCCCTCGCGGCGGTCGATGAACCGCATCCGTGCTCGAATCCGGGAGCTGACAGACCGCCGGCGGCGGTCGGGGATGAAGGATATCCGGGAAGTCGTCCGGGACCTCAACCCGGTGCTGCGGGGATGGGGTGGGTACTTCTGCACTGGCAACGCGTCGCTGACGTTTCAGCAGGTCGACCGGTACGTCAATCAGCGCTTGGTGCGGCTGGTGAGACGGCCAGGCGGCCGATCCGGTTGTGGGAGTGGCCCGTCTCGCGCTTCGTCGAAGATTTTGGTTTGTACCGGTTGCTCGGCACCATCCGCTATCCCGGCAAGGTGAATGCCGCATGAGAAGACGATCCGTAAGCCGTGTGCCGGAAATCGGCATGCACGGTTTGAAAGGGGGATTCAGGAGCCCGGACCCGCAAGGGCACCGCGCCTGATTTCTACCAATGACCCGAGCCGAGCTTCACGAGATCCTGGATGCGTTGCCAGAGACCGAGCTCGCAGCGGCCGAGGAGGCGTTGCGCAGGCTCGGCAGCGCCGCGGTCCTTCAGGCCCTCGACCAGGCGCCCCTCGACGACGAGCCGGACGACGGTGACCTCGATGGCCAGCTCACGGAGGCCCGTCGCGATGCTGCCGAGGGGCGCGGCGTCACCACCGGCGAGCTCCGCCGCCGCTTGCGACTGCCGTGACGCTGCGCGTCCTCTGGACGCCCCCGGCCGAGAGAGATCTCCGTCGCCGCGTCCAAAGCGCAGCAGCGCATTGTCGACGCCGTCGATCGCTTCGTAACGACCGGAGCCGGCAACGTCCGTCACCTCACTGCAACAACCCCTCCCGAGTACCGCCTACGCGTCGGCCGCTGGCGGGTGCGCTTCCACCGCGATGGCGATACCGTCTCGATCCTGCGCGTTCTGGCCCGCGACAAAGCCTACCGCTGACCCTGCGTGCCTTTCGTTGGAGCGGATCCTTCTGCGCGGTCGACGACCACAAGACTGCGCACCACAGAGGGGCTCTTCGAGAGGCGCGCCACTGCCGACATAGCCGCCGGGATCACGCCCAATCTCGGGGCCAGCAACACAAGAATGGAGCACTACCCGCGGTTGACAATGGTTGACGCCCGTTAGACAATCAGCGCATGACGACGGCCACGATGGCATACCCGAAGATCCTCCTCACCGGTCCGGCCCAGAGAAGCTCGGGTACCGCACTGGATGCGGAGGTTCTCGCCGCGGGTGGTCGCCACGGCGAATGTACGCTCGCTGTCGCGGCTTCCCGAGCTCACCGCGGTGCGCCGAGGCGACGGGATATGCCACGCATTCCCTGAGAAGCACAATCCTGCCTCTAAATAACGCAAGCTGCATTTAACAATAACCGAGCAGAAGCCATGACAAACGGTGTATCGACCTTGTTACTGCGCAACCTTAGTGACGTGTTTGCTGAGATCGATCCAGTGCGCCGGCGGAAGGCGATCGACGAGATCTGGCATGAAGACGGTGTGTTCTACGACCCGAACAGTGGCCCTCATCGCGGCCGCGATGAAATCGACCGCATCGCCGGCAAGGTCAAGGCTACTCATCCCGACTTCCGATACCAACCGATCTCTGCGCCCGAGGAGATCGGCGATGGGGGACGGGTCCGTTGGGTGTCCGGCACGCCAGGCAAACCGCCCGAGTACGCCGGAACCGATTTCGTGGTCGCCCACGACGGCAAAATTGCAGCCCTCTATATGTTTCTCGACGAGCTCCCTCCCCCGCGGCCGGGGGCTTAGGCCTGCGCGTTCGCCGCGGATTCGGCGCGCAAACATCTGGAGCGCGCACAGCTCCTCGTCGCTGATGTGCAGCAGCGAGCGGTCGCGGAGATCGCGCAGAACCCAGTAGGTATGCCCTGCTTGGTCGCCGTCGAAAACGGACAGGAACTTAACTCTGTCCCCGTGGAAAGATCACTCGCTGGCCACCGGCCCCCAGCCCGAGCCGGCAATGAGCCGCCCTGCCGGCACCGCAGCCGGCACCGGGTCCAGCCGTCCCGGGACCGCGGCCGCCGCCGCCGGATGAGATGTAGCAGCGTTCGATTCAGGCATTCCGCGGCGCCGTCGATCCCAGCAAACGGGTCACTCGGTGGCTGGTGATCGTGAGAGGCCGGTCGAGGCTCAGAACGTGATCACGGTCTTGCCGCCGGCGGATCGGGCCTGCGCCGGGTTCAGGGCAGCGA
The DNA here is from genome assembly GCA_035544375.1 of Thermoanaerobaculia bacterium. Lineage (GTDB taxonomy): Bacteria > Acidobacteriota > Thermoanaerobaculia > Multivoradales > UBA5704 > JASLEW01. The sequence continues at coordinate 163 of DATKFK010000786.1, read as the reverse complement.
GCGCTTCTTCCAGGGAAATGCGAGTGATTGGCGGGGCAAGGATGCGTCCGTCGGCGACGGCTTGCGCCACTCGCTCGAAGAGCTCGCTGGACGCCTGCAAGGCGAAGTTGATACCGGTAACCCCGGTCGTGCGCAGGGCCTCTTCATCGGCGACGTAGTTTGT
>DATKFK010000785.1:0-4822 GCA_035544375.1 Thermoanaerobaculia bacterium | reverse complement strand
GCTCGTTCAACGAGAACGACTTCGATTACGACCTCAACAACGGCGGCACCGGTCAGAACGTCGGCTCGATCGACTTCACCAGCCGCAGCGGCAGCTTCACGAAAAACTTCGCGGCCACGTCCCTCTCGGCAAACGACGTCTGGAAGACCAACAGCGTCTCCGGCTATACCAGCGCCTCGGACTCCACCGACTACGGCATCTGGTTGATGTCGGCGTCGATCTCCAACTACACGGTGGGCACCACGATCGACGGCAACTACGCCAACATCTACATCTCGAATTCCAGCGCCAGCGGCGCCCCCGCCAACAACGCTCCCACCGCCAACAGCTTCCGCGTCTACTTCGCCGCCGATGGCGGCGCCGCGCCGGTCAAGCCCTACATGGAGCAGGAGACGCGCTACGTCTTCGCCGCCGGCGCCGGGGGACCCAACCCGCCGGTCGTGGGCTCGACGACCCTCAACCAGGTGACCGTGCAGGTGGTCAATCCGACTGCCGAAGCGATCACCTTGTCGGCGACGAACCTGGTCACCGTCAACGTGCCGGGCAACGGCGCGACTTATGGCGGCAATGCCAGTGTGACCCAGGGGTCCATCGTCACCCAGCCGGCGGTCAACGGCACCGGCAACCTCACCTGGAACCCCGGCACCGTGGCGGCGGGGGCGACGGCGCTGCTGACCTACCAGGTCAAGATCACGCCCACCACCTCCGGACAGCTCATCCCGGTGGTCGGCACCGTGGCGTCGGGAAACGGCACCAAGGGCGTGTGGGTCGACGAGACCGGCAACACCACCCAGACCCGCGCCACGCTCACCTTCGGCCCCCTGTGCGAGGTGACGGCGACGGCGGGCGTGATCAGCGCCGCCGAGGTCGTGGACCTCCGCGCCACCGAGCCCGCCGCACACCGCGGCTCGGGCGTCGTCGTGGAGTGGCGGACCGTGGCGGAGATCGCCGCGGCCGGCTTCGACCTCTATCGCGAGGACCCGGCCGCGCACGAGTGGCACAAGGTCAACCGCGCGCTGGTGCCGGCGCTTCCGGGCTCACCGCAGGGCGGCAACTACCACGTGATCGACGAAGACGCGCCGGCGCGGTCGTCCCAGCCGCTCCACTACATGGTGGTCGAGACCGAGACCAACGGCGGTACCCGGCGTTATCCGTTCCAGGTCGAGCCGCAGGCGCCCGATGCCCTGGCGGCCAGCGACGCGGCCCCGGCCGAGGGCAACGACACCATGTCTCCGGGCACCGCGGGCGCCGCGAGCCTCGACGACTCCGAGAGCGCGTCCGGGCGCACCCCTCGCCGCGACCCGGCCTGGGCGCCGCGCATGGCCGCGGCAGCGGCGGAGCGCGAGGCCGCGACGGCCGCAGCCACCCCGAACCTAGCTGCCTTCGGCGCCAACCCGAGCCTCGCCATCGGCGTCCGCGCCGATGGCGTGTACCGCATCGATGCCTCGGTATACGCCCCGGCGCTCGGCTCGAACAAGACCACGTCCCTGCTGCTCACCAACCAGGGCCTGCCGGTGGCCTATACCGTCGACGCTACTGGCGGAGTGCTCTTCTACGGCCAGGCGGGCACCAGCACCTACTCTTTGGACAACGTCTACTGGCTGAGCAAGGGACCCGCTTTTCTCATGGGCGCCGCCTCCGGCGGCAACCCGACCACCACCGGCAGCCCGGCCGCGGCCTTCACCTCTTCGGCGCACACCGAGCAGGAGACCTTCGCCGCCACCACCGTACCGGCCAACCCGGACAGCGATTACTGGTACTGGGACTTCCTGATCGCCGGCGACCCCGCCAACGGCACCAAGAGCTTCTCCGTCGCGGCGCCCAACGCCACCGGGCAGCCTGGCAGCCTGACCGTTCACCTGGGCGCCGCCACGGCCCAAAACCACGTGCACGTGAGCTTGAACGGGGTCGCGCTGGGCGACACCACCTGGTCGGGCGCCGTGCCCCAGACCGCCACCTTTGCCGCCCCCGGCTTCATTGCCGGCAGTTCCAACACGGTCCAGATCACCGCCGTCCAGGACGCGGGAGTCAGCCCGGCCATCGTTTACCTGCAGAGCTTCGACGCCGGCTACCCGCGCACCTTCTCCGCGGTGGGCGATGCGCTCGCCTTCACCGGCTCCGGCAATACACCGGTCACCGTGTCCGGCTTCTCGGGCACCGCGATCCGCCTCTTCGACATCACCAACCCGCGCTTCCCGGCGGTGGTCGGGGGCACCCTGATCGACACCGTCGGCGGCGCCTCGCGGGTGACGCTGAAGCCCGCGAACGCCACCGAGCGCTACTTCGCGGCGGGTCCGGCCGGGGTGCAGTCGCCGGCGTGGGTCAAGCCGGTCGCCAACAACCTGGCGGCGCTGCAGCCGAGCGGCGCCGACTACCTCGTCCTCACCACCTCCGATCTCCTCTCGGCGGCCAACTCGCTCGCCGCCCTGCGCTCCGGTCAGGGCCTGCGCACCGCGGTGGTGGACGTCGCCGACGTGATGAACGCCTTCAACTTCGGCAACTCGAACCCGCACGCCATCCAGGCGTTCCTCAAGTTCGTGCGCGCTTTCTGGAACCCGTCGCCGCGCTACGTCGTGCTGGCGGGCGCCGGTAACTTCGATTACCGCAACGTGCTCGGGCTCGGCGGCAACCTGGTGCCGCCGCTGATGACCAGCACCCCCGACGGGATCTACTCCGCCGACAATCTCTATTCCGCCGGCAAGGGCGACGGCGTGCCGGACTTCGCCATCGGCCGCCTGCCGGTGGTGAGCAATGCCGAGCTCCAGGCCTACGTCGCCAAGGTGGCCGCCTTCGAAGGGACCCCCGGCAGCGGCTGGATCGGCCAGGCGCTGATGCTCGCCGACGAAACCGGACCCAACGACGGCGTCACCGACTTCGTCGCCGACAGCAACACCCTGGCCACCACCCTGCCCCCCGGTTACGCACCGCAGCTGATCGCGGTGACGCCGGCGGGGATCGCCGGCGCTCGCTCGGCGCTCTTCGGCGGCCTCGCGGCCGGCGCCGGCCTGGTGAACTTCTTCGGCCATGCCGGCCTCGACCGCCTCTCCCCGCAGGGCCTGCTGACCACCGGCGACGTGCCCACGATGGCCAACGGCCCGCGCCTGCCGCTGCTGACGGCGTTGACCTGCAACGTCAACCGCTTCGACGTGCCCGGGTTCTCACCGCTCGGCGAGCTGCTGACGATCCAGCCCACCGGCGGCGCCATCGCGGTGTGGAGCTCGTCAGGCCTGTCGGTGCACCCGGAAGGCAAGCAGCTGGGCCAGGCGTTCACCTACGCGCTGGCCAATCCAGCCAACCACCGCCTGGGCGACGCGGTGCAGCAGGCCCTGCATCGCTACGCGGCCATCCCCGGCCTGGCGGAGACCCTCAACCTCTACACGCTCCTGGGAGACCCGGCGATCCTGCTCAAGCCGGTGCCCGTGACCGCCACCGGGGGCGGGACCTCGACCGCGCGGGAGTAAAAGGCCGCCCCACCTCTCACCACCGGCCCGGACCGGCAGGCGAGCGACGCGCACGCATCGCCGCGGCCGGGCTTGCCTGGCCTTGGCCGGCAGCCCGCGGCCCGGCGGCCGCCTGGCGACGGCGGCAGGGGATCAACTCAACGCGCCGGCGGCGCCGCAACCTGGTCGTAGGAGCGCAGCAGGGCGTCGGTGACGTAGGCGCTGAGGCCGGCGCCGAGGACGACGTTCCACAGGTAGTGCTGATCGGCGCGCAGGCGCTGCCAGCCGGTGATCGTCGGGATGCTGTAAATCAGCACTTTGCCGAGGATCTTTGCCAGCCGCCGGCCGCGGCTGTCGTCGGGCGCGAAGCGGGCGAACCGGTGGTCGAGGACGCGCGCCAGGGCGGTGGTGTTGGTCATGTGGATCGACACCCCGCTGCCGCCGCTGTGGAAGAAGCGGATGGCGCCGCCGGCCTGCGGCCGCTGCTCGGAGACGGCAAAGTTCACGGCCCCCGCCACGCCCTGCGCGACCAGCAGGCTCTCCGCCATCAGCATGCCGGTTCGCCTCACCTCCGGCTCGCCGATGGCCAGGCCGCCCAGGTAGAGCGCGCCGGCGGCGCCGTAGCCGACCCGCGTCAGCCCCAGGGTGCCGCCGATCTGGGTCCAGTGGCTGTGACGGTAGAACGAGGAGCGCAGGACGTCGCGCCGCAGCGCCTCCTTGTCGTGCTCGAGGATGGCCGATACCCCGGCGAGCGACCCCAGGTAGACGAGCTGGCCGGCGCTGCGCGGCCAGACCTCGCGGCGCACGAACAGCGAGAAGGTCCGGCCTGCCGCCTGGGCATCGCCGCCCAGCGTCGAGAGCAGGCCGGGCCGGCCCGGCCCGGCGGCCACCGCCTCGCGATCCACGGCCGCACTGTCCACGGCCACGCCGTTCACGGCCACGCCGCCGGCGTCTGCGCCGTCAACGTCTGCGCCGTCCGCGCCGAGCACGGCCGCCGCGCCAAGCCCGGCCGCGGCGCCGGGCCCGGCCGCGGCGAGCCATACCAGAGCGGCCAGCGCCGGCGCGCCTCTCGACCCGCTGCCCCGCACGACGAGCAACCTCACGGAGCGATCCTACTTCCCTTCTATCGGGAATAGAGCAGCGAGACGAGGCAAGGCACTCCGCGGCCGCGGCGCGTCAGCCACAGACGGGAACCGGGCCGTGCCGGCAGCGCCATCGCCACCTCGGACAGGCGGTCGGCCGCCAGTTCGGCGCGGCCGACCGGTGGTCCGGCGGGACCCTCCGTGTCGCCGCCCTGGACCACCACCTCGCCGGCACCAGCCGGCGACAGGACCGAGGCGCGCAGCCGCACCTCGGCGATCCCCGGCGGCAGGGTCAGCTCG
>DATKFK010000784.1:0-3446 GCA_035544375.1 Thermoanaerobaculia bacterium | reverse complement strand
GCGGGGCGTAGCGGAAGGCCACCAGCCCCGCCGCCTCGAGCGCATCCAGGTGCTCGGGAAAGTCCTCGTAGTTGCCCTCGGCGTGGGCGACCGGCAGGCGCAGCAGCTGGCCCATGCGCAGGCCGCGGGTGAACGGCAGGTCGTCGCGCTCGACGCGCAGCCAGACGTCACGGCAGACGAACCGCTGGCTGGCATTGCGGCGCATGGCGCCCGGCAGCAGACCGGCCTCGAGCAGCACCTGGAAGCCGTTGCAGATACCGAGCACCAGGCCGCCGGCCGCGGCGTGGCGCTTGACCGCCGCCATCACCGGCGACAGCGCCGCCAGGGCGCCGGCCCGCAGGTAGTCGCCGTAGGCGAAGCCGCCCGGCAGCACCACCAGGTCGCTGTCTTTGAGCGTCTCGTCCTGGTGCCAGAGAAACGTTGCATCCTGCTGCAGGACATGCTTCCAGACGTGGTAGACGTCATGGTCGCAATTGCTGCCCGGAAAGACGACGATGCCGCACTTCATGGCCTGTCTCCATTGAGGATCTCCACCGCGAAGTCCTCGACCACCGCGTTGGCGAGCAGTTTCTGGCACATCTCGCGCGCCTGCCGCATGGCGGCCTCGCGGTCCTCGAGCCCGAGCCGGATCTCGAAGCTCTTGCCGGCCCGCACGTCCAGCACGCCCTCGAAGCCAACCCGGGCGAGCGCGTCGCGGATCGCCTTGCCTTGGGGATCCAGGATCTCTCGCCGGGGATAGACGGTCACTCGCGCGATCAACAGGGGTCACCTCCGGTTGCCGAGGCCACCCGGGTTGCCCCGGCCGCCCGGGTTGCCCCGGCCGCCTCGAGCCAGGCGGTGGGCTCGAACTGGCCGGCCACCTCGAGCCGGGCCCCGCAGCCCTCGCGGGCCAGCGCCTCGCTCAGGGTCGCCGCCGCCAGGGCGGGCAGGTTGTTGGTGCGCGACAGGTGGTACAGCACCAGCCAGCGCAGCCGGTCGCAGAGCAGCTCGGGCAGGCCCGCGGCCGCTTCGCGGTTGGACAGATGGCCGTGGCGCCCGGCGACGCGCTGCTTGAGCGGCCACGGATAGGGGCCATTGCGGAGCATGTCGAGATCGTGGTTGGTCTCCATCACCAGGATGTCCAGCTCGCGCAGCCGAGCCCAGGCGAGGTGGCTATGGGTGCCGCAGTCCGCCACCAGCCCCAGCCGCCTGCCGGCGCTGTCTTCGATCACCGCGCCGATCGGTTCGCGGGCATCGTGCGGGAGCAGGAACGGCTCGACCAGGAACCCCGCGACCTCGCACGGCTGGCCGGAGCGCAGCACGGTGGCTCCCTGGGCCGTCTCGTCGGCGAGGTCGATGGCGCCGAGCGTGCCGGCGGTGGCAAAGACCGGCAGGCGATGCCGGCGGGCGAAGCGCGCGGCGCCCCGGCAATGATCGACGTGCTCGTGCGTCAGCACCAGCGCCGACAGGCTCCCCGGCTCGACGCCGACCAGCGCCAGGCGCCGCACCAGCTCGCGGCTGGAAAAGCCGGCGTCGACCAGGATGCGGTTCCGCCCCGACTCCACCACCACCGCGTTGCCGCCGCTGCCGGATCCCAGCACGACCACCCGCAGCGGTGGGACCGGCGGTGCCGACCGTGCCGGCAGCGCGGCCTGGGCGGGCAGCACGGCCTGGGCCAGCTGGACGGCGGACGGCCGCTGGTCGCCCGGAAGCGGGTCGCGGGCCGGCGCCGCCGGCACACCCTCGGCCGGCGGCGATGCCCCGGGCGGCGGAGCCAGAGTGACGGGCAGGAGGCTGCCGAAAAGGTCGAACAAGCTGCGCTGCCGCGACCCGGTCGAGGAACCCGCCGGGAGGTCAGACACCGCGGGCGTGGAATCCTGTCTGGAATCAGGCCGAGACGAAGAGGCCACCGCACCTAAAAGGTATCACCCCAGGGCGCCGGCTGCCAAACTCTCGCGCGGGCTACTGGCTACGGTTGCTGGGGCTGGACCTTGAAGGGGATGGCGTAGACGCCGGTGGGCGTTTTGCCGTTGCAGCCCGCGGCATCGCAGTTGGTGGTGTCGAACCCGACCAGGAAGGCGCCGCCGCCGGCCGCCACCGTGACGTCGAGCAGATCGTCGTCCGAGGTCACCCCCCAGGTCACCTGTCCGGGATCGGCCTGGGGATCGAGGAAGCGCGCCGCGACCCTGCAGTCGAAGCTCTGGAGGCCGCTGTCGAGGCGGCAGTTGTCCCAGACCACGGCGAAGTTGCCGCGCCGGTCCACCGCCACGGCCGGCATCCAGTGGGCGCGAAAGTCATTGGGGCTGAGCTGCATTTCGGCGGTCCGCGGCTTGAAGTTGAGCGAGAACCGCCGCGCCCTCACCTGGCAACCGAAGACGATGTGGGCGAAGTCACAGCTGTCCCAGGCCACCAGGAAGCCGCCTCCCGGCGCCACGGCGAGCACCGGGAACCCCCGGTCGGGAATCGGGCTGGTTTGGACCTCCACCGCCTGGCCCACCGGCGCCGCGGCAGCGTCGAAACGCTGCACCCAGACACCGATCCCGGCGCCCGCCCGAGACGTGCGCCAGGCCATGATGAAGCTGCCGTCGGCGAGCACCGCGAGGGCGGGCGAGTCCGCGCTCTCGACCAGCGTCCCGGGCATGAGCGGCCTGCCATTGCGGGCGAAGCGGCGAAGGTAGACCCCCGAGGTGTTCCACCAGGCCACGACGACGCGGCCGGCGCCGTCGATGCCCAGGACCTGCCCCGTGTTGCCGCCGGGGTTCGGGGTGCTGACCTCGGTCTCGCCGCCGAGGTGGCTGCCGTCGGCACGGAAATGCTGAAGGAAGATGCCGGTGCCGGGCCCATCCTGACCATAGCTCACCCAGGCGATCGCGAGCTCACCCGCGGCGTTCATCGCCACCACCGGGTTCTGCTGGTAGCTCGGCTGGTACGTGTTCACCTGGAAGACGTCGCTCCGCGGATTGCCCTGGGCGTCGAAGAGCCTCGCCACGATTCCGGCCTGGGTGCCGTCGTCCCGCCAGCGCGTCCACGTCACCACGTGGTTGCCGGCGGCGTCGAACGCCGCTTGCGGTTGCAGGTTCGCGGTGTGGGCGTCGTCCACGGCGATGTCGATCGGTTTGCCGGGCAGCACGTTGACCGCTGCCGAAACCGGCGCCGCCGGCGCGAGGACGGCGAGCGCCAGCCCCGCCGCGACGATTCCGCTGCCTGCTCGAATCCTCTTCCGTCGCATCGCCGCTCCTCTCTTCGACCGGCTCCGTGGCTGTCTCGTCCGGGCCCGACTGCCTGCGGCGACTCCGCGCCGCCCCCCTTCGCTTCGATCCGTCCTAGCTAGTATTACTCCGTTAAGTCAATCTTGCCATTCCGCTCGGGGGAGCGTACGATGGCACCATGGACTCGCGAGCGTTGGCTTCGGCGGAGAGCCGGTTGCAGGCGTTCCTCGCAGAGAAGGTGGCGCTGCTCGGGCGTAC